>JASFBI010000094.1 GCA_030149595.1 Desulfobacterales bacterium | reverse complement strand
CCTGTACCTACCTGACTTCTCCGTTCAGAAGATCTTTCATCATTGATTTTTTGCATCATACTGTCATAAAGACGGGCACGCAAAACCTTCATGGCCTTGGCTCTGTTTTTATGCTGGGATTTCTCATCCTGACAGGTTACCACAAGCCCTGTTGGAAGATGAGTCAACCGAACTGCAGAATCAGTTGTATTTACACTTTGTCCACCAGGCCCTGTTGACCTGTAAACATCAATTTTTATTTCAGATGGATCTATATTAAGCTCAACCTCTTCAGCCTCAGGTAAAACAGCCACTGTAACCGCAGAGGTATGTACTCTCCCCTGGGTTTCTGTTGCAGGTACACGCTGAACTCTGTGGGTACCACTTTCATATTTAAAACGACTGTATACATCCTTGCCATAAACCATGGCAATAACCTCTTTTAACCCACCAGTACCTGTTGTATTATGAGTTATTATCTCTATTTTCCAGCGGGAATTTTCAACATACCTGCTGTACATCCTGAAAAGATCACTTGCAAAAAGTGCAGCCTCTTCACCTCCTGTACCAGCACGTATCTCAATAATAGTATTTTTATTATCATTAGGATCTTTGGGAAGCAAAGCCCTTTGAAGCTCTTCAGATACAGAACTAAGCTGCTGCTCCAACTCTAAAATTTCCTCTTTTGCAAGAGCCTTAATCTCAGGATCTCTATCATCTAAAAGATCTGTACTTTCTAAAAGCCCCTGTTTTATCTTTTTATATTCTCTGTAAATTGTAACAATCTTATTTAATTGAGCATGCTCTTTGCTGAATTTTTCATACTCACTCCTGTTTTTTAAAATCTCAGGATCACTAAGCAGTTGTTCTACCTTATTAAACCGCTCCTCAACACCTTGTAATTTTTCAAACATACAAACAAGTATCTTTCCTGTTGTTAAAAAATAAAAAAATGCTGCTCTTTTTGTAAAACCATTCGGAAATAATTAAACTTCCTGAAACACATAAAAAACAGATAAAACAAAAAGGAAACAACTATATAAACCGGCATGGCCGGAGCATGGTTATTCTCTATCGGCCACAACAAAAAAATGAAAGCTCAATGATTACGGTCTGTTGGACTGAGTTTCATACAAAACTAAGCAATAAAACCAAAACAAAGACCCTGCCTTTCTTCAAATATACTACCTTATTTTGAAGATTAAAGACCAGACCATCTCTTAAAGTTGTAAAAAACAGCAGTCTATGCAATGGTTTCTTAATTTATATTAGAAAATCCAGCTACTTTTCAGCTGATTAACTTTTCTCCTGGAATTTAGCATATTTCCGTTTAAAACGCTCAATACGACCTGCGGTATCAACAAGTTTCTGTTTCCCTGTAAAAAAAGGATGACACTTTGAGCAGATCTCAACCTTAATATCCTTTTTTGTAGAACCAATTGTAACTTCACTTCCACACGCACATTTTACAGATGTTTGATTATATTCTGGATGAATCCCTTTTTTCATTGTTTTACTTCAAGCCTCCTGATTAAACTTTATGCATTCATTCCATTTAAAAACTCTAAATTATCTTTTGTCCCGTCCATTTTATCAATCAAAAATTCCAAACTGTCAACAGGATTTAATGTAGAAAGCAATTTTCTTAATATCCATACACGGTTTAAAGTCTCAGGATCAAGTAAAAGGTCCTCTTTTCTGGTACCAGACCTGTTGATATCAATGGCAGGATAAATCCGCCGATCTGCAAGCCGCCGGTCTAACTGAAGTTCCATGTTACCGGTACCTTTAAACTCCTCGAAAATAACTTCATCCAGTCTACTGCCTGTATCAATCAGAGCTGTTGCTATAATAGTCAGGCTTCCGCCCTCTTCAATATTCCTTGCTGCTCCAAAAAATCTTTTAGGTCTGTGCAGTGCATTTGAATCAACTCCACCTGAAAGAATCTTTCCGCTTGGAGGCATAACAGAATTATAAGCCCTTGCAAGCCTTGTAATGCTGTCTAATAAAATAACAACATCCTTCTTATGTTCAACAAGCCTTTTTGACTTTTCAATAACCATTTCAGCAACCTGAACATGCCTTTCCGCAGGTTCATCAAAGGTTGAGCTTATAACTTCAGCATCCACCGAACGAGCCATCTCAGTAACCTCTTCAGGCCGCTCATCTATAAGCAGAACAAAAGGTATCCCATCCTGATGGCTGGTTATAATGCTGTTTGCTATAGCCTGCAAAAGCATTGTTTTTCCTGATCTCGGAGGCGAAACAATAAGCCCTCTCTGACCAAAACCAACAGGGGTCATAAGGTCCATAATCCTGGTTGAAAAATTTTTAGGATCTGTTTCAAGAATTGTTTTTCTATCAGGATATAAAGGAGTAAGGTTATCAAAGAGAATTTTTTCCCGCGTAACCTCAGGATCCTCATAGTTAACAGCCTCAACCTTAAGAAGAGCAAAATACCGCTCCGTCTCTTTAGGCTGCCTTATCTGCCCTGAAACTGTATCTCCTGTTCTTAAGTTAAACCGTCTTATCTGAGACGGAGAGACATATATATCATCAGGACCTGGTAAATAATTATAATTAGGTGCTCTTAAAAAACCAAACCCGTCGGGCAATATCTCAAGAGTACCCTCTCCATATATCAATCCCTCTTTTTCAATTTGTGCCTGCAAAAGTGCAAAAATCAAATCCTGTTTCCTCATGCCAGCGGCCCCTTCAATCTCAAAACCCTTGGCCATTTTTGTAAGCTCTTTGATTTTTTTGTTTTTTAACTCAACAATATTCATCCTAAAAATTTCCCATGATTTAAATAACACAATAAAAACAACACTTTCATAAAAAAACACTCAACAAAGAGAAGTCTCATATTATCTATAATAAGCGTTGCCATGCACAGCACAATTTTTTTAAAAAACAGACAAACAAGCTATACATAAAAAACCAACATAAAATTTCATATAAAATTCATTATTTTCAAAAAGTTAGAAAAATTAATATTGAACAATATCCTTAAGGATTGAGTAATGAATTTCTACAACAATATTCTAGAAGGCAGGATTATATTAATATAAAATTATATTTCTATTTTTAAAGCATACAACATTTCCTGTCAAGAGTAATGTTTAAATTTTAACTATTCTTGACAAAACAGATAAGTATATTATAGATAATGTTTTTATATACTTAATTGATTATCTCTATGCGTATAAGCAAAATACAGTTATAAAATTAACAAAAAATATAAATTCCTTAAAGGAGAACATTTAGATGAACAGCTTGTTTTTTGGACCAAATGGAAGCGGCAAGGGGACACAGGGTGCAATAGTTAAAAAAAAATATGGCTTGGCTCATATTGAATCAGGAGCAATTTTCCGTGATAATATCAAAGGTGGAACCGAATTAGGTAAAAAAGCCAAAGAATATATAGACAAGGGTGATTTAGTTCCTGATGACATTACTATTCCCATGATCCTTGACAGATTAAAACAGGATGACTGTAAAAACGGCTGGTTACTTGACGGTTTCCCAAGAAATAAAAACCAGGCAATAAAATTAGATGAAGCTCTTAAAAAAGAATCAATGGCTTTAGATATAGTTGTTGAAATTTTGCTTGATAAAGAAATAGCAAAAAACAGAATCATGGGCCGTCGTTTGTGTGAAAATGACAACAATCACCCCAACAATATCTTCATAGATGCAATAAAGCCAAATGGCGACAAATGCCGTGTTTGCGAAGGAGAGCTTTCAAGCAGAGCAGATGACCAGGATGAATACGCCATTGGTAAACGCCATTCAATTTATTATAATGATACAGAAGGAACACTGGCAGCTGCATATTATTTTAAAGAGTTAGCTCAAAAAGATAGCAGCATCAAATATATTACAATAGACGGGGAGCCTGATCTTGATACCGTTAAAAATGAACTGATTTCCAAACTGTAAAAAATAATTTTAAAGCACTTTTTCATTATTTTCTTGAAAAATTTTAAAATATTATATATATGTATAAACTGATTTTTTGAAGTAAAATAACCATCATGTTTTGATGGAACGAAAGGGGCGATAGAGTTGAAAGAGATTGAAATCAGAGTAATTGACGGTGACCTTGAAAAAGCTATGAGAATTTTGAAAAAAAAGATTCAAAATGACGGGCTTTTTAAAAGGCTAAAACTGAAAAAAAACTATGAGAAACCAAGTGAATACAGACGCAGAAAGCAAAGAGAAGCTATCAGACGTCAGAAAATAGCAAATTCAAGAAAAAATTTCAGAAATTTCATTTAGATTCTGCTCATTGTTTAAAAACACCCGACAGTAATTTATATAATTACTGCCGGGTGTTTTGTTTTATTAAAACCAAAAAATATAGATCAGAGTCTGTCCGAGAATGCTCTTTTTCCCAAGCTCTTTGTTATTTTTTTTAAATGAGGATTAAAATTTTTATCTGGCAAAGAGACTGACGAAAAAGACAGCTTTAGTTCAGATATTAAATAGTGTCATAATGACTAACGCTCTATCATATAAAAACTGCCTCAAGGCCATGTTTTCATTAAGAAGATTTGGTATAAAGTTAGGCCTTGAAACCATACAGGATATATTAAAGGCTATAGACAACCCCCACAGAAAATTCAAATCCATACATATTGCAGGAACAAACGGAAAGGGTTCCATAGCATCGTACATGACTGCCATACTATGTGATGGGGGATACCGTGTAGGGACATATACATCTCCACATCTTGTTAAATTTAATGAAAGAATACAGATAAACAGAAAACCCATTTCAGACAACAGGGTTATCAGTTCATGGCTTGCTGTAAAAAACACACCTCTTAAAATAAGAGAAGCAACTTTTTTTGAATATACCACAGCCATGGCTTTTTTTGAATTTGCACAGCAAAATGTTGATATTGCCATTATTGAAACAGGCATGGGAGGAAGACTTGATGCCACAAATATCTTATCTCCTGAAATATCTGTTATTTCAAATATTTCCTTAGAACATCAATCCTATTTAGGAGATACCGTAGGACTTATAGCATCAGAAAAAGCAGGAATAATAAAACCAGATACTGCTGTTGTAACAGGAGCAAAAGAACAAAACGCACTTGCTGTTTTAAAAAACACAGCAAAAAAAAACAGTGCTCCAATATACTGTTTAGATCAGCATTTTAAAACAGAAAATCACGGAAAGAACAGTTTTTCATATTCAGGTGTATACGGACAAATATCAAAATATGAAAAATCTCTTCCTGGAGATTTCCAGATAGATAATGCAGCTGTATCCATAGCAGTGTGTGAAGTTTTAAACAATCAGGGAATTAATATATCAAACAAGAGTATAAAAGAAGGCATAAAAACAGCAAAATGGCCGGGACGCCTTGAAATAATCAAAAAAGAACCCCTTGTTATTTTAGACGGAGCACATAATTTAGATTCTGCCAAAAACCTTGCACACTTTTTATCTCAAAACTTAAACAGCAGACAACTTACACTTGTACTTGGCATTTTAGATGACAAACCATACTCTGATATGCTTGCACTGCTTCTTCCATTGTGTAATAAGCTTATTATTACAAAGCCTGTTATAGAGAGAAGCATTGAACCTGAAAAATTATATGACCAGGCAAAAAAATATGTTTCAGACATTAAGATAATTTCAAAGGTTGCAGAAGCTGTAAAATATGCTATAGATAACGCATTAAAGACAGATGCTGTTTGTATAGCAGGCTCTTTGTTTGTTGTTGGTGAAGCAAAAGAAGCTATGGATCATACTTAAATTTGCGCCCGTAGCCCAGGGGACAGGGCGTCAGCCTCCGGAGCTGAAGACCGCAGGTTCGAATCCTGCCGGGCGTACCATTGTAAAAACAGCTTACTTCTTTGACATAATCTCTTCTATCTCTTCTGCCCTTACCGGTATATTTTCTGTAAGATCAACCGGTTTATTTTTTGTAATTAAAATATCATTTTCTATTCTTACTCCAATTCCCTCTTCTTTTATATATATCCCGGGTTCACAGGTCAAAACCATTCCAGGCTCAAATTTCATGTCCCGGTCTCCTAAATCATGCACATCAAGCCCCATATAATGAGAAACACCATGCATAAAATATTTTTTGTATTCTGGCCTGTCTTCTGTTTGCTTTCTTATATCCTTTATACTGATCAGCCCAAGATCCACCAACTCTTTTTCAACAAGCTCTACTACATTTTTCTGACATGCCTCTAAAGTACTTCCAGAAACACACATTGCTATGGCTGCTTTTTGCAGCCGATAAACTGCATTATAAACCTCTTTTTGCCGTTTTCCATATTTCCCGTTCACAGGAACAGTTCTTGTCAAATCCGAAGCATATCCTGCATATTCAGCCCCAAAATCCATTAAAACAAGATCACCGCCCCTGCATTTTTTATCATTTTGCACATAATGAAGAATACACGCATCTGCACCTGATGCGATAATTGATTCATAAGCAGGTCTTTTTGAACGGTTTATGAAAAACTCATGATTTATCTCTGCCTGTATTTCAAATTCATACACTCCTGGACAAATAAAACCAAGTACCCTCATAAAAGCCTTACCCGTAATATTACATGCCTTTTTTATAAGCTCTGTCTCATATCCTGATTTAATAATTCTTAAATCTTTCATAATAGGAGCTGACCGTCTATAAGTATGTAAAGGAAAGAGATCTCTGCACTTTTTTATAAACCGCATATCCCTGGTTTCAACAAAATTTTCTGCACGGCCATGTTCATTTGTATTTAAATAAATTTCATCTGCCATAACAACAAGCTGCCTGAATACATAATCAAACTCATCTGTCCAGAAGACACTCTCTATCCCGGATATCTCTTTTGCCTCTTTTTGCGAAAGTTTATGTCCTTCCCACAGAGATAGTGTTTCATCGGTTTTTTTAACAAAAAGAATCTCCCTGTTTTTCTTTTTTTTTGCACCAGGAAAAAGCAAAAGCATGGTCTCTTCCTGATCTATTCCTGCAAGATAAAAAAGATCACTGTTTTGAACAAAAGGCAATACACCGTCACCTGATGTCGGCATACCATCACACGCATTAAGATCGGAA
>JASFBI010000423.1 GCA_030149595.1 Desulfobacterales bacterium | reverse complement strand
GTTGTTTCTCATTTTGATGTTATGAAAGCTACCTTTATTTTGGTTAAAAAAGGTGATATGCGTATAAGAGCCCATGTATCAAAAAAAGACAAACAGGCTGTTTTAGTTGATAACATATCAATAAAACAGGAAAAGAACATAAACAGGAAAATTGCTGCATTTGTAAAAAAAACTCGAAGATTTATTGTTTCCAATGATTCGTATCTTGAAGATGAGGTTTTTAAACAGCCTGTTTTATGTTTACCTGTTTTAAATGGCAGGGAAATATTTGGTATTGTTTATATAGAGAAAAGTAAAAACTCAGATGGATTTTTACCTGATCATATAAATTTTTATCTGTTTTTAGTTTTTCATCTTGGAGTTACTCTTGAAAACTCAATGCTTTCTATAGATTTAAATCAAAAAGGAATGGCTTTAAGGGAATCGGAAAAAAAATACAGAACAGTTACAGAAAATACTTCAGAATTAATATGTGTTTTTGATATTAAAAACTTGCGTGTGGAGTATATAAGAGGTTCTTCCATCAAGGATCTTATAGGGTACACTTCTCTTGAAGTACAAAATATAAAGCTTGACAAATTTTTAACACCAAAATCCATGGAAATTGCAAAAGAGGCTATAATTAAAGATCTTGCCCGTGAAAGATCAAAAAAGGGACTTAAGAGCAGATCAAGACTACTTCAAATTGAGTTTAAGTGTAAAAATGGCTCCATTCTTAAAATTGATGCTGTATCAAGCTTTTTTAGAAACAAGGATGGTCATGTCAGCAAGGTTATAGTTGTTTGTAAAAACAGTGAAATAAAAGTTGCTTCTTATGAAAAAGAGATAAACAAACAGGTAAAAAATAAAACAAAAGCCCTTAGCATGTCTCTGGAAAAATTAAAAAAAGAACAAAACCAGCTAATTCAGACAAAGAAAATGAAAGCCCTTGGTGAGCTTGTAGCAGGAGTAGCACATGAGATCAATACTCCTATGGGTGTAGGGGTTACAGCATCTTCTTTTATAGAGTATAAAGCAGAAGAGTTTTTAAAAAAATACTCTTCAAAAACTCTAAAAGAAAATGATATTGAAAGTTTTGTGACTGCTATTGCCCAGGCATCATCTATTGTTCATTCCAATTTAAAACGTTCGGTAAATCTTATTAACGATTTTAAACAGGTTTCTGTAAACAAATCAAGTATGCAGGAAACAACTTTTTCAATGAAAACCTGTATAGAAGAGATACTGCTTGAAATAAAAACATATAATAAAAAAACAGTACATGAAATAACTGTAAACTGTTCTGACAGGGTTAAGATTAAAAGTTATAAACCTGCTTTTTTACAAATTTTTAAAAATATTATAATGAATTCGTTTATACATGGATTCAACAATACTACAGAAGGGAAAATAGAGATCAGCGTTACTGTAAAAGGTAATAATATGTTTATTTTATATTCAGACAATGGTTCTGGAATGGATAAAAAAACCGTAAAAAAAATTTTTAACCCCTTTTTTACAACTAAAAGAGGGATAGGTAAAAGCGGATTAGGCATGCATGTGGTTTACAATCTTATTACATCTACTTTAAACGGAACAGTTTTTTGTTTTAGTAAGAAAGAGAGAGGGGCTGGTTTTTTTATAAAGATTCCTTTAAAAAATTCAAAAAAAAGTGTATCTCTAAAGAATTTTTAAAATATCTTTATTTATGGTTTAACTTACTTCTTGAAAATTTTGCCTTGGATTTAAAATATGCTATTGATTGATGGGTACAAAGAGATAAAAAAAGAGAAAGAAGACTCAGGTTTTCAAATATATTCAGGAGTGTTTAATAGAACATCGGAAAAAGTAAGAATTTTTTTTTATCCTGTGGAAAATGAGATTGTATTAAGTAATTTAAAAATTGATAAACGCTTTAATTTGATAAAAGAGATCCAGGATGAGCATTTTGTAAAATTACATGATGTATTAAAAATTGATGACATTAATAACAGGGGGTATGCTGTAATTTATCAGGAGTGCAGCTGGCCTGCCCTTTGCCTGTATTTTTCAGAAAACAGATTAGACAATGTTAAGTTTTTAAAAATTGCAATATCTTTAACAAAAAATTTAAATTTAATTCACAAAGCAGGTTTAACAGAAAATACAATTTCAGGTTCTGAAATTTTTTTTGAGCCTGAGTACTGCAGTATAAAAGTCAGAGACTATGGTTTTTGTAACGAGATAAGATATTTTTTTGGGAAAAAAAAGAATAACTATTACTGCTCTGATAAAGATCTTT
>JASFBI010000422.1 GCA_030149595.1 Desulfobacterales bacterium | reverse complement strand
TCCAAGAATAGGTCTGCATGTAGGAAAACAGGACGGGGCAAAAGGGTTTCTGCAGCAGAGTACAGGAGAGGTGGTAGAGATTGAAGTGGATACAGCTTTGAATGTGAAAAGCGGGTTGACCAACTGGAGGCAGAAATAGGTAAAAAGAGAGGCCTGGTTCTTATTTCATTTCAGAACCAGGCTAAAAAAGTATTTGAAATGTAAAATTAAGGAGATTAATATTATGATAGAAAAAACAGCGGGTTTTTTAAAACATACTCTTTTTATGATGCTTATTATTACAGTTCTTGCTGGTATGTGTGTCAATTGTATTTTTGCAAAAAACAGCATCTCAGAAGAAGATAGCAGGGTTGAAATTGATAAGATTACAATAACAAGCATATCAGCGAATGTTTTTTCTGCAGGATTTGCTGAATACAGCATCGGTAAAAGAACAGAGTTTGTTGATTTAAAAGGAAGAGTAATCAATCTGAAACAGATTGCAGTTCCATGTGAAGCTTCTGTCTCTTTTGTAACATACGGGGATGTTAAAAAAGCATTGGAGGTTGTTATAACAAAATTTTCAAGAGCTATAACTAGAAATCCTGAGTAATTGGCATTTTGGTTTATATAACCGGCATGGCCGGAGCATGGTTATTTGCATATCGGCCAAAACAAAAAATGAAAGCTCCATGATTCTAATTGTTTGGACAAACTTTCATATAAAAGAATAAATCTAAAAGGCGGGAGTTTTATTTCCGCTTTCTATATTTATTCTTTTTTTTTGTCATCTGGTTTTGATAAAATTTTATCCATTAGTTTTATAAGATTTTCACCACTGTATTCAGATATTAAAAAAGGGTACTTTTTTTCAGATGAGATTCCTACAAGCTCCTTTGACTCTTTATTAATATTTTTAAATATCTTAAGGGAATATTCTCTTTTTTTATCAGAACACTTTATTGTATTTAACGGTTTTAAATATATTTTTATATCTTTTTCTTCAAGATATCTGCTGCATTCAAGATTTGACATGGTTTTTAAAAGGCTTGTAACAGTTTCTGTTTCTGTTTTTTTGTCGTCTTGTCCTGTCCATACAGTTATAAATTCGTCAGCGTTGACTTTATCTTTGATTTTGAACTGTTGGTTGTTTTTTGCGATAGAGTCCACTAATTTTTTGACTTTAGCTTTGTATTCCTCTGTTTGTTTGACACTGGTTTTTACTATCTCTATTTTGTCCTGGTCTGTTAATATAGATAGTTTGTCAATCGTGTCAGGTGTGAGTGTTAAAATTTTCTTATCTCTTAACTGGTTTACAGAATAATCAAAATACCGTTTAAGATCTCCTTGGGCCATGTATATATTACCGTTGCTTTTTAAAGTAATGTAGGTGTGTTTGTAAGTTGGTGCAGATTTTCCTATGGAAAATTCTCTTGCTTTTTTCTCTTTGTTCCAGGCTTTTACTGCTATCCTGTTATTTTTGTCAAGATCAAAACGGGTATAGGTTTTAGATTCTGAGATAAGGCTTGTTAGGGTTAAATCTTTTATAATATCTAACATGCCTGCAATTTTTTCGTTGTCTGCCCTGTATTTTTTTTCACCATCCTGCCAGAAGTCTCTGTTTTTAACTATTTCAAAGTTTTTTCCTGACCGCATAATAGTAATTTTTGAGATATTTTTAATATCTGTTTTTTTTATTTCAGGTAAACTGTAATATGTGCTGTCTTTTTTATGAACATACAGATAAACAGACAGAGCAATAATAATTATTGGAAGAATAATATACTCTTTTTTGAAATTCATAACATCCTCATTTTATTATTTATTGTTGAAATATTACCTGGATACGTTTTTTCCTGAGGTGTCTTAGCCCCCAGATTAAAAGGCCGAAAATAATTGTAAGAACAGGAAGGCCGGCTATGCAAAATGATTTTATTATAAATTTTGTGTCTGCTGATGATTCATAGAGCGGATTAAATTTCTGCTGCTTGCTTCTCATAACAGCAATGTTATCTTTGTCGTTTAAAGAGTCTAATATATTTAAAATAAACATTGCATTGGGAGATTTGCCCTCGGGATCAAGAATGTTGTTTTTTATCATTTCAGATGATCCCATTACAAAAATCTTTGCAGGTTTTCCTTTATAAATTACAGAGGCCTCTCCTTTTATTTTTGAAAAATCAGTATTTTTTTTATCAACTGGTTTTTCATCAATTTGTTTTTCATCTGGTGCAGCAGACTTTTTTTCCGGTATATCTTTGCCTGTAAAAAAACTGTTAAAGT
>JASFBI010000093.1 GCA_030149595.1 Desulfobacterales bacterium | reverse complement strand
GCCAAAAAGTCTGGACAAGTTGTGCACATAAAGCAAGGTACCTCCGGCTGGCATGCAGAACACAACAAAACACAGAAAAAAAACATCAGGGGTTAAGCCTTATAATTGTAGACATGAAAAGCAAAGGCCTAACGCTAAGCCCTCTTAAAAACTTTATGGGTGGCCATGTATTTAATGAACTTTTTTTTGATGATGTAAAAGTTCCTGTTGAAAATCTTGTGGGAGTTGAAAACAATGGCTGGTCCCAGCTTATGACTGCTCTTTCATTTGAAAGAGGACTTGCCCTTTCTGCAGGAGGAGCTTGTGTAAGACTTTTAGATGAACTTATTGAATATGCAAAAGAGACAGACAGAATAGATGATCCTTTTGTTAGAGAGAGTCTTGCTGACCTTGCTATAGATATAGAGACATTGCAAATACTATCATTTGAATCTGCATGGAAAGAAGATCAAAAAAAAGTAGTGATTTATGAACCATCAAGAGACAAGGCTCTTTGTGATCAATTACTGGAAAAAGTAACCCGAATAGGCTCTGATATTTTAGGTGTATATTCCCAGATGGATATTATGGAGAGAGATCCCAGATGGACAAAGTTAAAGGGAAGTATTGAACATATGTATTACTATTGTATTGGACTGGCAATTGCTGCCGGAACAACAGACACTCAGAGAAATATTGTAGCTAACTTTGGACTTCAATTGCCAAGATCATACTAAAAGGAGGTATTAAATGGATTTTTCTTTAGGTGTAGAACAAAAATTAATACAAAAATCAATTAGAGAGTTTGTTATAAAAGAGTGTCCCAAAGATAAAGTAAGAGAACTAAAAGAGGATAAAGCAGGCTTTGATCCAAAAATGTGGAAAAAACTGGTAAAACTGGGATACCTTGGCTTGATATTTCCTGAAGAATACGGTGGAACTGAAGGTGATTTTTTGGATCTTTTGATTTTTATGGAAGAGATTGGAAGAAACATTACGCCCTGCCCATTTTTTACCACAGTTGCTCTTTGTGGAATTCCAATTGTAAAGTTTGGTACAAATGAGCAGAAAAAAACAATTCTTCCAAAAATAATTGAAAAAGGTCATATCTGGACACTTGCCCAAACAGAAAAAAAAGCAAATAATTGTAGCAGTGAAATTGAACTTACAGCAGATGTATCAGGAGATGATTATATTTTAAACGGGACAAAGCTTTTTGTTCCATTTGCAAATTCAGCAAAACAGATACTGGTTATAGCAAGAACTGAAAAAGAAAAAGAGGATAATTATGGTATAACCCTGTTTATGGTTGATGCCAAAACAAAAGGAATTAATATAGAGGTCATGCCCACCGCTGCAAAAGATTGCCGCTGCGAAGTGATCTTTAAAGACGTTAAGGTTCCCAAAAAAAATATTTTAGGCACAAAAGATAAGGGTTGGGAAATTGTTGACTATATTTTCCAGCAGGCTTCAGTATTAAAAGCAGCTGAAATGTCCGGGGGCTGCCAGGCAATTTTTGACATTATTGTAAACTACACAAAAGAGAGAAAACAGTTTAAAAGATCAATTGCTTCATTCCAGGCAATCCAGCATAGATTAGTTGATTTTATGGGCAAAATAGAAGGTTTAAAATTCCTGGTTCGCAAAGCAGCTTGGCAAATAAGTATTGGCAGCTCATCAAAAAGACTAAACTCAATGGCAAAAGCTTCAGCAAATAAAATTTATCATAATCTTTGTTATCATTCCATAGTTCTGCATGGAGCCATAGGCTGGACAGAAGAGATGGATATAGGACTGTATCATTTACGTACCAGATCACTGATTTTTGATATGGGTGATGCTAATTTTCATAAAAATAAAATTGCAGATGAACTTAAATCCAATTCACCTGCTTTTAAAGAGATATATTCATAAAAATTATGCCGGACATTTTTTGTTCGACATCTTTACTTTTTTTTGTAAAACGAGTATCCTTTCTAAAAAATAAGAGTGAAAAAAAAGTCTGAGAATTAAACCATTTTCAAAATATTTTGGACACACCCTACTTATAAGGCTATGATATAATCTAAACTCAAATATATATTTTTAAAGAGGTTTATATGGCTGATTTACCACCTGAAGAGTATTCATACTTAGATACTCCTGAAATACTTTCCTATATTTTTCATCCAAGAAAAGATACAGGAATACTGAAAAACTCTTTAACAGCAAAAGATATTTTAATTCCTGTGGAAAAGGATATTAATATAAGCGGCAGATTCTATATGGCAGGCTCTTCTTCTCCCAGCATTCTATTTTTCCATGGGAATGGGGAAATATCTGAAGATTATGATGATATTGCACATGAGTATAACGCATGTGGTATAAATTTTTTATCTGTGGATTTCAGGGGATACGGAAGATCAGATGGGAAACCTACTGTATGTTATATGATGAAAGATTGTCATACTATATTTAACTATGTAACAGACTGGTTGAAAAAACAAAATTATAGTGGAAAACTTTTTGTTATGGGAAGGTCTCTTGGCAGTGCATCAGCCATAGAGGTTGCCTGTTCCCATGAACATATAATATCTGGTTTAATAGTAGAGAGTGGATTTGCATCAATGCTGCCTCTTTTAAAATTTCTTGGAGCAGACATCTCTTTTTTAAATTATAAAGAGGATGAAAAAAGAGAAAATTATGGTAAGATAAAAAAAATAAAAAAACCGGTATTAATTATTCATGCAGAAGAAGATCGTCTGATACCTTTTAGTGATGGACAAAAACTCTTTGATTTGGCAGGCTCTTTAAATAAAAAACTTGTAAAAATAAAAGAAGCAGGTCATGGAGATATTTTTTTTAAAGATATGGACAGATATCTTTGTGCAATAAAAGATTTTACAGATAAAGCAGTTTGAGAGGAAAAATGGGGAAAATAAAATTTTTAATAATTACTGTTTTCATTTTTATACTTTTTTACGGGTGTGAAACAAAATATAAAATTAAGCCCATGTCTTTTAAAATGCCTGATTCATATACTAATAATGTAAATATTGACGGAGCAAAAATTGCAGCAAAGGCATTTGTCGGTGAAGAAGAATCTTCCAAGGCTTTTGGTTTTAATGTGAGAAAAGCAGGAATGCTTCCTGTTCAGGTTGTATTTGATAATCAAAGCAGGCATATTTTTAAAATAGTTGCTGGACAATCTTTTTTAGAAGATAACGATGGTAATCTCTGGCCTGTTTTAGATGGCAGAATTGCCCATGACAGAGCTACTAAATATGCAACTTCCGGTAAAATAATAGAAGAAGGAGTCTATCACGGTTTCTGGGGAGCTGCTGCAGGATCTATAATAGGAGCTGCCATTGGCATTGTTACAGGAGACAATGTGGCAGCAGCAGCAGGAAAAGGTGCTGCTCTTGGAGCAGCAGCAGGAGCTGTTATGGGCGGTGCAAATGCTTATGAAACAAATGACCCCAATAGAAAAATAATGGATGATTTTAAAGAGAGATCCTTTGGAAACAGAAAAATAACTCCTAACATTATTGCGCATGGTTTCCTGTTTTTTCCTGGAGAAGCTGAGTCTGCTAAAAAATTAAGACTCCATCTAATTTCAGAAACTACACAAAAAGCTTATGTATTAACATTTTCTTTATAATAAGGAAGATGATGAAAAACTGGAAATATGAACAATAAGAAAAAAAAATTAAAAACTATTTTATGCCAGCACAAAAGACTTGCAATAGCTTTTTCAGGAGGAGTGGACAGTTCATTCCTTCTTGCTTTTGCTAAACAAGAGTTAAATAGTTATGTAGTTGCAGTAACCCATGTATCAAAACTCATGGATAGATCCGAAATAAAAATTGCTGAAACTTTTGCTAAAAAGCTTGGTGTAAAACATATATTGTTTAAAACAAAAATTTTGGATAATAAAAAATTTACAGCAAACAATAAAAACAGATGCTATATTTGCAAAAATGATATTTTTGCAAAAGATATTGAAGGGTATAAAGAGTCATAACCTCTAAAGTTTAGTTTCAGTTTACAATGTCAAACCCTTTTTTTCCAAAACAATTCAAAACAACCTTGTCTGCTTGTATCCTGCAAGATGCATTTTGGTGTAGAATACAAACTTTAACAGGCTGTTAAACCATCAATCTGATTTTAGAAAAAACTGTTTTAAGACGTTTTTCAGAAACAGGAAATGGTGTTTTTAACTCCTGGGCAAACAGCGAAACTTTAAACTCTTCAATAAACCAGAAAAAATCTTCCAGCCCATCTCTTTTCTCTTTTGATGTAGTATCTGATAACTCTTTAATTAAAGTATTTAAACCTTCCTGAAATACTTTAACCTTGCAGGCTTTTGCCTGATCTTTTTCAAAATCATTTTCTAATCTTAATATACGTGTTTTAATGGCTTGTATATACCTTGGAAGGTGTTTTAACCGCTCAAAACTGTAAAGTGTAATAAAATTTTCAGGTATTAATCTCTCTAAATCATTTCTAATACCTTTTATAATATCATAGTAGATTTTTTTTGTTTTAACAGATTGCTCTACTTGATAAATGGAACATCTTGTTTCATGATAAGCAAAAATTACACAACTCACTTTTGATAGAAGAGCCTGCCCTTTTTTTTGTATCAAGGAGTTCACTTCTTTTGCAGTATTATAAAACGCCTTTGATGACCTTAGATCTCTATAAAACAGATCTTTTTTAACACAGTTAAAAAGCATGGTTTCAATATTTTTTTTGCCTCCAAAATACTTGGAATATTTTTCCATATCCCCTGAAAGCTTTAACTCTTTTTTTAAATTTTTTAAATCTTTTTTCAAATAAACAGATAAAAGAGTTAAGATCCCATCCTTGTGAGCATTCATGGCATATGCCCTGTTTTTAAACAAACGGAGATTTACATTCCCTTTATTTTTTTCAAGTCCAGGATAAAGATACCAGCTCTTCTTTTTAGTTGTTTTTACCTGAACAGATTCAGGAAGATCAACAAAATTCCATTCAACAAGATTGTCTAACTCCCATTTTTTTCTTATTTTTTTAAATTCTGCCTCTTTACCATCTTCTTTTATAAAAACATTTAAATCATTTATATTTCTACTTACTTTAATCTCTTTTCCCACATAATCTGTAACAGAAAACCTCATTTTCAAATGATTGGAAAGCTCAACCTTCGTCAAAACAGAACCAGGAATATCAATTCCATACTCTTTTTGGATAAACTGTCCCACAGCATGATTTAAAGAAAGATGTTCCTGTCTCGGCATTTTTTTTAATATTTCATCAACTTTTTTTGATATTGGAACAAGTTTTTTTCGGTACTCTTTAGGAAAACCTTTTAAAATAGCAAAAATTTTCTCTTTATAAAAGCCTGGAATCAGCCATTCGGTTGATTTTATACAATCTGGAGATATTAAATGATCTGGTATTTTAACTGTTACTCCATCAGCTGCATCTAAAATATTAAATTTATAATCACAATTTAAAACTGTTTCTCCAATTTTTATTTTATCTGGAAAAAGATTAAGAGTTTCCTCTTTTGGATAATAATTTGTGATATCATTTTCCTCCATTTTCAAAAAATCATCGCCTTTTTGCCTGATAATTTTTTTTAATGTTCTTAAATCATAAATATTTTCCAGACGCTGTTTATAAAAACTTAAAAGTTCATCTTCACTTACAAGAATATCACGACACCTTATTTTATCCTCCACAGATACTACACCATCTATAAGCTTTTGATTTTGCACCATAAAAGCAAGTGGTTCTTTCACATCACTATTAACAATAGCACTTCTTAAAAATATATCTGCTGCATCTTTCCTGTTAATTCTTCCATAGGAGACCGGTCTTTTTGAAATAATTATAAGACCAAACAGACTTACCTGCTCATAAGCCACAACGTCCTCTCTGTTTTTTTCCCAGTGAGGATCAATATATGATCTTTTACACAAAAAACCTCCTGCATCTTCAATCCATGTACTATCTATATTTGCTACTGTTTTTGCAAAAAGCTTTGATGTCATAACCATCTCAGCCGACACAATCCACTGACCAGATCTCTTAAAAACAGATGACCCTGGAAATACCATTGCCTTTCGACCCTTTGCAGCATTATATATCTCTTTCTCTTTTTTTTGACCAATATTTGAAAGATAGCCGGTTAATATGGATCTATGTATTGCTATATAAAGAGAACCAAATTTATAACCTTTTTTTACAGGAAACTGATTCACTCTCTTTGAGATATCAAAACCACTCTCTTTTACTATGGTGATTATCTGGTCAAAAACATCCTTCCACTCTCCCATACCTTTATAGGAAAGAAAATTTTTCCGGCAGAATCTCTTTTTATCACCATTGCTTTTTGGTGCATCTTTTTCTATATAGTAACAATTCCATATATTTAAAAAGGTAATAAAATCAGAATCCGGATCCAGGAACTGTTTATGAGCTAAATCAGCATGATCAACATGTAAAAGGGGCCTCTGCCTTGGGTCCTTAATGCTCAATACTGCTGCTATTACAGCTGTTTCTTTAACACACCCAAGCTGATCTGCTTCCATAAGCATTCTGGACAATCTTGGATCTACCGGCATTTTTGCCATAAGATGTCCTCTTTTTGTGAGAGAAACACCTTCCTTTTTATTTTTCCTGTAAATATTGCTGTCTATGGCTCCAAGTTCATAAAGAATATTAACCCCATCCTTTATACTGCTCTCCTTCGGCATATCAACAAAGGGAAAATTTCTGATATCTCCAAGTTTTAAAGCAATCATCCTTAAGATAACTTCCGCAAGATTAGCCCTTAATATCTCAGGAGGAGTATACAAGAACTGAGTATTATAGTCTGATTCAGGAAACAGTCTTACACATACCCCGTGACCGAGTCTTCCACACCGTCCTTTTCTCTGATCCATACTGCTTTTGGAAATAAACACAACTGCAAGTGAAGTGATTTGGGACCCTGGAAAATATACAGGAATTCTTGCAAGTCCTGTATCTACCACATACCTTATGCCAGGTATCGTAATAGATGTCTCCGCAATATTGGTAGAAACTACAACCTTCCTCTTGCCTGTTGAAAAAATTTTTAATTGTACATGTGCCGCAAGACGGGCAAACAGTGG
>JASFBI010000421.1 GCA_030149595.1 Desulfobacterales bacterium | reverse complement strand
CATATAGAAAGTGTTACGCTGCTGTTAAAAAAATAAGTTTTTATTAATTTTTACTCCCCTGGACTTTTATTTCAGCCAATTTATCAAGAAATTTTTTTGATAAATCGGTTGAATGATAATGTGTGAAAATTTCTTTGTCATGGGTAATTCCCCGTATAATACCATCATAAAAAAACCATCCAAGAAGCATAATCCCTGAGTCAACTCTCTGTTCATAATTTATATGCAGTATCTTTCTTGGAAATTTAACTGGTTTTGGGATTGGTATTTTTTTATCAATTAAAAATTTTATAAAATTAATAATTCTGCTCAATCTTAATATTGTAATAGATTCTTTTCTTGATGTAGTATGTGACAGTGAAATTGCAGATGAGCGCATTAAAGAAAAATGAGTTGGCAGCATATTTGTTTTTTTCAGCATTTCATAATCTGAACTTCCTGGAGCAGGATAGTAAACAGATACTCCGGCAAGAACTTTTTTACCTGCAAGATAAATGAGATCAGACAGTGAATTATCTGCTGTTTGAAACGGTGCACTGCAAATCACATAACACACTGCATTAAGATTATATTTCAAAGTATAAAAAAGTGCATTATCAACTGCTGTTCGTAAATCTGGTCTCTTAAATCTTTTTTGCTGTTTATTATCAATTGATGCAATAGAGATGTTTAGTGTTTTAAAACCAGCATTTTTCATGGCGTAAATTATTTCTTCATCTAAAGAGAGGGGAGATAGTCCATTCATAGCCCTTAATTCAACACACTTTTTCGGAAATAGTTTGCAAATACCATTTAAAATTTCAAGAAACCATTTTTTATCAAGGGAAAGATTTTCATCTTCAAAATCAATAAAACCTATACTACTCTCTGATTCAGATGCTTTTTTAATTTCATTTATAACTGTATTAACATCTTTTTTACGATAGCTGATATATGAATTTCCAACAGCACAAAAGCTGCATTTTTTAGGACAACCTCTACTTGCAGTAATTACTATACTTGTTTTATCATTGCGTTTGTAAAATTTTGTATTAATCAAATGAAATGCCGGAGCAGGATAATCATTGAGATTTTCCATTATTGCAGGACTACTAATATAAAAACAGTTATTTTTTTTTTTAAAGGCAATACCAGGTATATTGTTTATAGATTTATTATTTAATAATGCTTTTGCAAGCATGGGCATAGATACTTCACCTTCACCTCTTAAAACAAAATCCACACAGGAGTTCTTTAATACTTCTTCTGGCATAAATGTTGGGTGATGTCCGCCCATAACTATTTTACAATCAGGATAAAATTTTTTAACAGCCTCAGCAGTTTTTACGGCGTTTTTATGGTATGGGGTAAACAGGGAAGATATACCTACGAGAAAGGGCTTTAGTCGTTTTGCTGTTTGCCCGAGGTGCTGAAAACTATATCCAAAATGTTTGAAACTGCTAAACAGAGAAAAAGGAGAAATATCAGATGTATTATAAAATTTATCAAGATATGACATTTCTGGAGGAATCTGTATGGTTTTGGTTTTTGGGCTGCTTAAACTATCCATAATAGAAACAGCATAGCCTTGTTTTATAAGAGATGCAGCAATACATGCAAGCCCATATGGAAATGTTCTTTTTTTTGTCAGATAAAAGTCTGTTACAGGTGGTTGAATAAGAAGAATATTTTTCATATCTACTTATTATTATGTACAGAAAGGTAAGACAATAAAAAATATTTTTTTATTAACAACTTAATAGTAATGCTAAAATATTCTTATAGTATAGGACATATCCTTAAATATGAGATTTAATAATATGGTAAGTGCATGTGCTTTTTTTTTATTTTTAAGCACATGCTTTTTAGACAGGCTGTGGGAAGGTGCGTTCTTTTAGGAAGATTTAGTTAGGTTATTTAGGTGGTTTTTTTTACTCCATGATATTTAATATTGTTCCTGCAAGTTTATCTGATTCGGTTATCATTTTTGCATTGGCAGTATATCCATGTTCCATTATTATTGAGTTACTTATCTCTTTTTCTAAAGCAACATTTGATGGATTATCTGTATCTGAAGGAGGAGTATGAAGCGTTTCTCCAGATTGTTTTGTACTCTCGGTTTGATATGTTTCTGAGGCTTTACTTATTGTTACTTTAATTGCATTATTTGTATCTTCTGTTAATACAGCCCGCTTAGCTTCGTAATTTTGTGTATTAACATTTGCAACATTATTTGCAGTGACAGCCATTTGTTTACCGATACTGTCTAATGCACTAATATTATTGCTGTTTATGTTC
>JASFBI010000092.1 GCA_030149595.1 Desulfobacterales bacterium | reverse complement strand
GAAGACAGACCATACATTGTTTCTATAAAATCGGGCTGGCTTAAGGGCATATAATAAGGTTTTCTTTCCTTTCCTTAAGCCTTCCTTATCTAAAAACAGCAGCAGTTAAAAGAAAAACTACTCCTTGTCCTTCTCTCTGGGATGACAGCGACTATGCACCTCTTTTAAATCTGTTATGCTGATCCTGGTGTAAACCTGGGTGGAGTTTAACGAGCTGTGACCTAACAGCTCCTGGATGGCTCTTATGTCTGCCTTGTTCCTGAGCATAGCTGTGGCACAGGTATGACGGAACGTGTGAGGGAATATGTTCTTTTTGATCTTGGCTTTTTTACCATATTTTTTAACCAACACCCATACTGCATTGTGATTTAGTCTTCTGCCCCGGGAAGATAAGAACAGAGTCTTGTTGTACGGATCCTTTATTAATGCCAGGCGTACTGATTTAACATAGTTTTCAAGATACCTGCAGGCTATTCTGCCTATGGGGACTATTCTTTCTTTACTGCCTTTGCCCATGACCCTTAAGAACCCGTCATGATAATCCACATCATTTAAAGTAAGATGCCTTAGTTCACTTTTGCGTATTCCTGAGCTGTACAGCACTTCAAGTATTGTTCTGTCACGGTATCCAATAACGCTTTTTGTGTCCGGAGCATTCATGATCTTTCTTGATTCTGATCTGCTTAATATGCTTCTGGGCAGAGCCTGGGGAACTTTTGCATATTGTATGTCCTTTGCAGGGTTTGATATTATAAATTCATTATCCCATAAAAATGTCATAAACTGTTTTGCCACACAAAGCATTGAGTTCTGATAAGATATACTGTTGGGATAACCCTTGGCATTAATGGTTTGATAGACCTCAATCTGGTATGATTTAATGATATCTCTTGTAATATCATCAATGCTGGTGATCTCAAGGGAGTCAAGATATGCAAAGAATTTCTTCAGCCGGCGCATGACCTCACTTACAGTTCTTCCTGCACGGTTAAGTACTTTTAATGATCGTTCAAATTCCTTTGCCCTTTGAGTTATATTATCTGCCACAATCCTCTGTTATCCTTTCTATTGCAGGTTTTATTGTTTTACGGTCTATCTTGTCTTTTTCTCTTGGATGGGTCTTTGCATGGATCTTTTTGATATCAAGCCCCAGGGACCTTATGTAAATCTGTGTGGTGGAACTGCAGACATGACCCAGCATCTTTTGTACTGCAAAAATATCTGCTCCATTTTTAATAAGCGCTGTTGCAAAACAATGCCTGAACATATGGGGACTTACCTTCTTATTTATTTTTTCTCCATATTTTTTGATCATTACACTGACAGTCTGTTTCTGTATGGGGTTGCCAAAGCGGTCAACAAAAAGATGACGGCAGGTTCTGTTCTTTTTGGTAAAAAAGGGACGTGCTTTTGATATGTACTCTTTTAAAAATCTTGCTGCATGTTTGCCCATGGGCACAACCCTGTCTTTTTGACCTTTGCCCTTGTTGATACGAATCATGCGACCTGTAAGATCAGCATCATAAATACTAAGCTTGCATAGTTCATTTTTTCTGATGCCGGTAGAATAGAACACCTCCATGATTGTCCTGTCACGGATGCCCATGAGTGTGCCAAGGTTTGGTTGATCCATGAGATTATTGATCTCTTTTGTGGTAAGGAGTGGTTTTAAAATCCTTCTGTTTACTTTGGGTTCTTTGATTCTTTCTGCTGGATCAATAAAGATGATATTGGCTTTTTCCAGAAACTCAAAGAATCGTTTAATGGATCTGATCTTTACACACAGAGTTCCTGTGCTGTAGGGCTTATTATGAACGGTTATGTAATTGTAAAGACCTGATATATAATTTTCTATCATATCCTTGTTTATCTTTTGTATATTGGTCTCTTTTACAGATTTAAAAAAATGTTCTAAATGAGTTGTATAAGCATTGATAGTGGAAGAACTGCGGTTAAGCACCTTTAAATGTTCTGTAAATTTAAACATTAGATTATCCATATGATTTCCTTTTAAGTATGATTATGCAGGGCTTTTAATGATGTCTCTTTAATATGTTTTATTAATTTTATCACCGGGTTGAAGGGTATTCCTTTGTAAAGCCTTGGCAGTAGAAGCATTTGGCAGTTAAAAGATAAATCACCAAGTGGGCTCGAACCCTGCTCGAACTACCCTCGAAGTTGGATTTTTTATGCTCGTAGTTGCTATTTTACCCCTCGTTGTTGATGCCTGCTTTTTTTAACTTCGTTTTTAACTGCTTAATATCAGTAAGACCAATGACAAAAGGCTTGCCATTTTCTCCTCCACCGTTATATACCAGCTCATAAACATACTCTTTACCCCGCTTACCCATGATTGAGTAAATATATTCCATCTCTTCAAGCTGCTTGATATGGCTTCTGATCTGAAAGTCACTCCAGCCGCTGTACTCTCTGATCTGACGGCGGTTAAAATTAAGCAAGTCCTGATCTTTGCACTTCTCACACATCTTTTTTATAATCATTAAAAGCTGCCGGGACGGCGGACTAAGCTCATCAAGAGTTCTGCCAAGCACATAACCTGCAATGTCATTGGCTTTTTCTATATCTTCAAGGGTTACATTAATATATTTAATGATTTTATCCTTAAAATCCATTGTGTGTGTTTTACGCTGATACTGGAACAGATATGCTATGGCAAGAATAAGGTTCAGGTATTTGGTATGATCCCTTCTTGCTCTCAGAGATTTACTTGTAAAGGTTAAATATTCTGCATAGGGATTAAACACATGCAAGGGTTTTAACAGAGAGTTGGCATTATGATGCTTTTTTATGATCTCTTCTGATTTTAACTTATTGAGCATGCCCTGCATGGTGTGATTGAGTCTTTGTCTGATCAGCACTTTTTTTGTCATGGTCTCTGATTCATCTATGGATATAAATACAAAGCGGGAGGCTGTTTCTCCATCAATATCAATTTGAGTGGTTGTGATAAATACCATTAAAGGGCCTTCAACCTTGTTCTCCAATGTCTTTTGTTCACCTGTTGCACTGTCTTTGCCGGTATAGGCAATTGTGATCTCTTTTGAACTTTGTATGCTTCTTATGGAGTAGATAGCTCCGTTCATGCCGTCAAGCTCTTCAATGGCAAGTATTTTGTGCTTAAGAGCTTTACTTCCTGTATAAAACAAAGCCTGGTCAGTGAGTCTTGTATATTTAACAAAATCATTGTCAGGAACTAAAGACAACACAGTATCCTGGAGATAGGATTTACCGGCTGCTGATCTTGACTGGATCATAACTGACAAGGGATGTTCCATCTTTCTTGATACACAGGCAATATAACAAAGAAGCTTGTTCATCTCTTCGCCTGTATATCCCAGGATCTCAAAATCCTTGAGGATATCTTTGAACATATCAGGGTTGTTTAAGAACTTTAATGCATCTGTTTTGTCTTTTTGGGTCATCTCCTGTTTTGGAGTGTCTGTATTTTTTTGTTTTAAGTGCTGTTCAGTCCCTGTGAGCAGGCTTTCTAAATCCTTTGTAATTATATTCTCTTGTTCTCCAAATAGATCACACAATCCCTTGATAAAAAAAGTCCTTGATCTTGCAGAGTAAAAATCAATGGTATCCACATGCATGCGCTTGACATTAATGCCTTTGACAGTGGCTTTAAGCTTGTTATCTCTTTTTGTAATGCCTCTTACTTCGTATTTACGCTTATCAATCTCCATGATAAAGCCGTAATCTGTTGTTGTGACCTGATCTTTATTTTTTATTTTAACTGCCTGGGGCTTGTCCGGATCAGCCCTGGTAATAAAAGACTCAAACTTATCTTTTGCATCAGCAGTTAAAAGAAAAAATTCATTGATATCCTGATTGTCAGGCAGGGCCACAACGTGGCCTTTTATATTGGATGATTCCAGGGTCTGCTGGATTTGTTTTGTGGCCTGTTTACCTGCTTTGTCTGCATCAAAACATATATACACTGTCTCAGTTTTACTCAAAAGATTGACATGAGAACTTGTAAGACCATTTGTACCATAACAGGGGATGGTGTTTCTTATCCCGGCATTGATCAGGGTCAGGCTGTCTATAACAGATTCTGTAAGAATGATTTCTTTATGGTTTTTTACAGCTTGTTGATTAAAAAGCCCCTGTCTGTCTCTGGGCAGATATAAATGATCAGCACCCTTTGCCATATCATCAATACGTCTGGCATACATGCCAACCGGTATGCCCTTAATATCATACAAGGGGAACGTAACACAGCCGTAAAAATGCTCATGATCATTATTATTAATGATCCCTATTTCTTTTAACTGCTGTTTTATATCCTTATCTTGAAGAACATTTATAAGAGTACCATTAGCAAACCCGATATTAAAATCTGCAAATATGGATTTATCTGTAATACCTCTGTTTTGAAGATAAAGGCTTGCTCTGTCATCTTCTGTAAAGGCTGTATGGTAAAACTCAATTACTCTGGTAAAGAGTTTGATATGATCCTGGGTCAGTTGAGGCTTTGGCTTATCTTTCTTTTTAACTGCCGGTTTTACAGGGCGTTCAAAAGACAGTCTTTTTACAGCTTCTTTAAAATCTACCTGGTCAAACAGCTCCACAAACCTGATCACATCACCGCCCTTGCCACAGCCAAAGCAATGCCATTCGTTTTTTGATGGAGTTACAGACAAGGAAGGGTTTTTATCATCATGAAAGGGGCAAAGACCAAAGTATCCTTTGCCGTTTTTTTTTAATTTTATGCCTTTGGATTCTACAAGTAATTTTAGATCAGTGCTTGTTTTGATGGACTCTATGGCTGTTTGTTCTATCATATCTCGTATCTTCCCTTTGTCTTAATTGTTTAAAAAGGATATCTCTCAAATGGTTCAGGGCTTCTCTGAACTGTACAGGGTTGACCAAAGCATGACCGTTTAAATATGCCTTGTCATGTTTATGCAGATTCTGCCCTGTAAACATAAAGCTTGCTATCTGTTTATTGTGCTGTCTGAACCGGATATCCTCAAGGTCACCGCCCATGCACATGAAAAAGGCTCCTCTGAATATGTCTGTGGTTTCTAAGCTTGCATTCATTTAAATCACCTCCTTTCTTGATTTTTTAAGGCAGGTTCGATAGAAGAAGAAAGGCAAAGGGATATTATCTCTTTGAGCTTTTCTAAAAGCCATCAACTCCAACTCTCCAAAGTTATCAAGTTGATGGCTTTTGTTCTAAAAAAACCTAAAACAAAAATTATATTGCCTTTTTATACAAAAAAGCATAACCTTGTATGGTTAATTAATATCTTTAAAAGTTATTGTCAAGAAAAAAAGTGTTTGCATATATGATAATATTTTTAGACAATACAGGCAAGGAGGAGCTTATGAATAACAAAATAACATTAGTCGACTTGCCTGATAAGTTAAAAAAACTTCGTCATAGCCGGGGTCTGTCACAAGGGCAGCTTGGGAAAAAACTTGGTATTAATGTCCAGCTGATCTCTAAATATGAAAGAGGGATTGTTTGTCCGCCTACAGGAATGATGGTTAAAATAGCCTCTTTATTTAGTACAAGCCTTGATTATTTATTACGAGATGAGGCTGATGTGGCGATTAATAAAATCAAAAATCAGGAACTTTTAAAACATATTGAAGAGATAGAAAAATTGCCAGAAAAGGATCAACTGGTTCTTACAAGTTTACTTGATGCATATATAAAAAAATATAAATTTGAACAACTGGCTCATGCTTGATAGTATTTTATAAAAGGAGCAAATCATGCAAACCATAATTGATGAAAGCAAACTCAGACAAGTCTTTAAAGATGTGCTTGTTGAAATGTTTGAAAAAAAGAAAAATGTTTTTCATGACATTGTCATAGAAGCCATGGAAGATATTGCCTTAAGTCGTGCAATCCAGGAAGGTGAAGGATCAGGAACAGCAACTAAACAGGAAGTCTTTGACATACTGGAAGGTCGTGCGTGAAGATCGAGTTTAGAAAAAGCTTTACCAAAGATTTAAAAAAACGCAAAACTGATAAACCATTACTTGAACGGATCAAACAGGTCATACTTGAAATTGAAGAAGCCCCAAACATCCACCAAATAAAGAACCTCAAAAAGCTTAAAGCCCAAGGCAATCACTACAGAATCAGGCTTGGCAATTATCGGTTTGGTCTTATTATTGAGAGCGATATTGCCATATTTGTAAGATTTTTACCCAGAGGTGATATTTATCGGTATTTTCCTTAATAATCTGGTTGGTAATTATTTAGTTGACAACAATTAAGTATCGTGCTTTAAGGCAATGATTAAGTACAGCGTTCGTTTTCATTTAACCTCTTCAATTTTACTTTTGATCATATTAAAATAATTGGATGGGATCTCTTCTCCTTCCTTTTTTGCTGCTATTAAATAATTTAATGCTTTTTCATAATCCCCAAGATTATACTCACATACAGCCAAATTAAAATACGAAATTCCTTTATTATAGCCCTCGTTCAACATAACTTCATATTGAATTCTAATATTTTTGTAATCATTATTTTTTTTGTATATAGTTGCTAATATTTCTCTTAATATTATGTCTGTTTGATTAATTGCTAAATATTTTTCACAAAAACTTATTACTTGATCATCATTCATATCTTTAATGATTCTATCAACTACCTTGCTTGGAAAAAAGTATCTTCTTTGTTCACTATCTTTAATATTGGCAAGCAATATATAATGTTTAATTCCATTATCAAAATCTTCATTCTTAAAATATGAAGACATTGCACCCAAATGTAAACCATAATCATTCTTAAAATATTTCAAACCATCTATATATATTGTAATAGCTTTTTTTGGATTATTAAGCCTATGAAGAAAAATATTACCAATACTTTTATACACTTCTATCAAATCTGGGTTTTCACCTAAAGCTTTTCTATATTCAACGACTGCTTTATTAAAATTGCCATTTTTTTCTAATTTCGCTCCTTTTATTATAAATATTTCTCCATTACCAGCAAAAGAAATTGATGCTAATATAAAAATTATATTACAAGCCAATACCAAAGTTAATGTAATAATTCTACTATTCATTTCTCTCCTTTATAGTGGACCCCAAAGTCAAGACAATTTTTGTTTAAACATAGATTTTCACGGTAAATAAGTACCCGTAATTTTTTATGAATTTGACA
>JASFBI010000420.1 GCA_030149595.1 Desulfobacterales bacterium | reverse complement strand
TTATTTGTAAAAGCTCTGATAAAGGGTCCATAAGCCGTCTTGCAATGGATACTGTGCCTCTTACTGTTATATCCTGGTCAGGAAATTCATCCCTTGCTGTTTTTGAAGCAGAGTAAATTGAGGCTCCGTTTTCTTCTACACTGTATACTGTAACCATAGGGATATTTAAGCTTTTTACAAATAGTTCTGTTTCTCTGCCTGCTGTTTTATTACCTATGGCTATGGCTTCAATGTTATATTTTTTGCAAAATTCTTCGATTTTTTTGCCTGCACCTGTTTTTTCTGCTGCATGATTATTATGGGGAAAGATAGTATCACTGCAAAGCAGTTTGCCTTGCATGTTAAGGCATACTACTTTACAGCCTGTTCTGAAACCAGGGTCTATTCCCATCACATTTTTTTGCCCCAGAGGAGGTGCAAGTAAAAGTTGTCTCAGGTTTTGAGCAAAAATATTAATTGCTTCTGTATCAGCTTTTTTTTTTGCTGATGTGCGAATTTCGTTTTCCATTGATTTTGAAATAAGTCTTTTGTAAGAGTCAGAAATTGCTTTTTTTATCTCACATGATTTTTTTCCCTGTCCGGAAATATAAATAGATTCAATAAGAGAAATTGCTTTTTCCATATCAGGTGATACTGCAAGTTTTAATATATTCTCTTTTTCACCTCTTAGCATAGCGAGAACCCTGTGGGATGGAGCAGATGAAACCGGTTCTGTCAAATCAAAATAATCTTTGTACTTTTGTGATTCAGGATCCTCTTTTTTGGATAAAATGATTTTGCTTGTAAAATATGCTTTTGTTTCAAAAAAATTGCGGATTGTTTTTCTTACCTCTTCATCTTCATTTATAATTTCTGCTATAATATTTCTTGCACCAGCTATAGCATCTTCTTCAGAAGTTACATTTTTTTCTATGTTTATAAATTGAGATGCTGATTCCTGCGGATCTGTGTTGTCTTGTTTTAATATTATTTTTGCCAGGGGAAACAGCCCCTGCTCCTTTGCAATTGCAGCCTTTGTTTTCTTTTTTTGTTTGTATTGAAGATATATATCTTCAAGTACAGCAAGTGTACTTGTGTTTTTTATTTTTTCTTTAAGCTGGTCAGTTAGCTGCCCGCTCTTTTCTATGGATTTTAGTATTGCTTTTTTACGCAGACTCAACTCTTCTATTTGATTTAATCTGTCTCTTATGGAGGTTATAGCAACTTCGTCCATTGATCCTGAAACTTCTTTTCTATAGCGTGCTATAAAAGGAATTGTGGCTCCGTCATTTAAAAGAGTAACTACAGCTTTTACTCTGTTTTGTTCTAAATTATACTCTTTTGATATGGATAAAATATTTTCAGTTTGTGTCATTTTATTTATAGTATGCCCTTTTTCAAGTATTTTTTGAATTAGAATTTGTTGTAAGCTGTCATAAAGATTTATAGTTGATGCAAAACCATATTTCAAAAAGAATATAAAGTTTTTTATTAATAAGTTCGTTTTTTTTTATTTTAACAGGATCTTTGACAATACCTTCATAAATTACAGACACAATA
Source organism: Desulfobacterales bacterium (assembly GCA_030149595.1). Classification (GTDB taxonomy): domain Bacteria; phylum Desulfobacterota; class Desulfobacteria; order Desulfobacterales; family DAOWNP01; genus DAOWNP01. Next base: position 752 of record JASFBI010000420.1, on the reverse strand, counting down.
TCTGGATGTACGTGTCTATATAATCCCAAGATCAATGAGTATTCTTTATTAAAATCCTATCCTGCTAATCTTAAATAGAGATATGTTAATTCAGTACCAAGGAAAATATAGGTCATAGCTCCTATGGAAAGAAAAGGACCAAAGGGTATTTTATCTTTAAAGCTTTTTCCTTTGATAAGTATTATAAGAATACCTGCAATGGTTCCTGTAAAAGAGGCTATAAAAATAGTGAAAATGACTCCCTTCCAGCCGATAAATGCACCAATCATGGCAAGTAGTTTAATATCGCCTCCCCCCATGCCCTCTTTTTTTGTAAGCAGATAGTATGTCCAGGCGACAAGTAGTAAGCTGCCGCCGCCTGCAATAATACCAAATAACGATTGAATAAAAGTTATTGAGTGAGTAAAAAAGGATGTGCATAAAAAGAATATTATTCCAGGCAGTGTTATGATATCAGGTATAATCTGGTGATCAATATCTATAAAAATTATTATTATTAAAGATGAGAGAAAAATAAGATATATAATTGACTCAAAGCAAAAACCAAAGTTTAAAAATACTGACAGGAATATAAGGCTTGTTGTTATTTCTACCATGGGATAACGCAAAGATATCTTACAACCGCATGTCCTGCATTTCCACTTAAGCCATATAAAGATTAAAACAGGAATGTTGTCATAAAAACGGTTTGGAGATGTACACCTGCAGCATGATGAACCAGGAAAAGCAATGGATTTTGATAAAGGTATTCT
>JASFBI010000091.1 GCA_030149595.1 Desulfobacterales bacterium | reverse complement strand
TATATGTTATTGATGAATATGAAAAATTAGCAGGAGTTATCTCTTTGAGGCAGCTTGTTGTTGTATCTCCTGATACTATGCTTAAAAAATTTATGTTTACAGATGTTATTTCTGTTCATACAGATGTTGATCAGGAGGAGGTGGCAAAAATTGTTGCCAGATATGATATTCTTGCTGTGCCGGTTGTGGATGAGTCAAACAGGATAGTTGGAATAGTAACGGTTGATGATGTAATTGATGTATTCAGGCAGGAGGCAACAGAAGATATTTTAAAAATGGCAGGAGTAGGGGATGAGTTTATTGAGACAAAATCAATTTTACGCAGCACAAAAATAAGGCTTCCATGGTTATTTGCAAGTTGCGTAGGAGGCTTAATAGCTTTTTTTGTAATTGATTATTATGTGACAAAATTAAATAATTTTGTATATCTTGTAGCTTTTATTCCTGTTATCATGGGAATGGGAGGAAATATAGGTACCCAGTCTTCAACTATTGTGGTAAGGGGGCTTGCAACAGGGCGTATAGCTATAAATGATTTATGGCCTATTGTATTAAAAGAGCTGTCGGTAGGCTGTATAATAGGGATTATTTATGGAGTGCTTATAGGTGTTGTTGCAAAGGTTGATTTTGGGAATAATGCATTGGCTTTTTCAGTGGGTCTTTCGGTTGTTTTATCCATGTCTGTAGCAGCTTTGATAGGGTCTTTGGTTCCTATGATATTTGTTAGAATAAATGTTGATCCGGCAATTGCAACGGGTCCTTTTGTTACAACAGCTATCGATATAACAAGTGTTTTTTCCTATTTTCAAATAGCTTCCTTTTTAACAGGTCTTTAAATGGCATGCCATTTTTTTCTACATCAGGAATTTTACTGCGAAAAATTGAGTATGGAGATTATGATTTAATATTAGTTTTTTTAACCAAATCAAAGGGTAAAATTTCTGTAATTGCAAAAAATGCAAAAAAGAGTGTAAAACGTTTTGCAGGAATTCTCGAACCTTTTTTTATGCTTGATATTGTTTGCAAGGTTGGTAAAGGGAATCTTGCAGTTCTTTGTGAAGCTGATTTAATAAATTCCTACGGGAAAATACGTACTGATATAAATAAAACTGCCTATGCAAGTTACTGGGTAGAAATTATAAGTTCAAGAATTGAGGATGGGTGCCAAAACAGTAAGCTTTTTGACCGGTTAAATCATGTACTGGATGTTATAAATAAAGATTGTTTTTTAAATAAAGAGGTAAGTATCCTTTTTTTAATGAAGTTTCTGCTTTTATGGGGTACTGTGCCGCTGCTTGAAAAATGTTGTGTATGTGGAATCTTAGTTGAAAAAATTAAATCAAATAAAATCAGATTTGAAATAGAAGAAGGGGGTATTTTGTGCAGCAGGTGCACAAAGGTTAAAATCAAAAAAAAATCAATGATTATCTCCAAGGGTACAATTAAACGTTTATTGTGGATTAAAAGGAGTACTTTGTTAAAAGCAGATCGTGTTTGCTTTCCTCTCTTATCTTTAAAAGAGAGCCTTTTTCTTTTAGAATCTTTTACTGGATTTTATTTGGGGAAAGAATTTAAAAGTCTGAAATTTCTAAATATAATAAAGAGATAAAAATATTATGCTTAATAAGATAAAAAAAATATTGGAATCAGAAAAAATTTATGCATCTGCTCCGTGCAGGATTGACATGGGTGGAACTCTTGATATTAGTACTTTTAATTATCCATTAAGATATCTTTCTCCTGCAACTTTTAACATAGCCATTGATCTAAGAACAAAAGTCAGTCTATCGCCATTTGATAAGGGAAAGGTTCTTGTTTCCTCCAAAGGGTTTCAAAAAGCTGAATTTCCAATTGGTAAAGCTCCATTTAATCATCCATTGGGGCTGATGTTTGCTATTGCTGCTTATTTTAATATCAGTGGAATTCATATACACGTTGAATCAGCTTCACCGCCTAAAAGTGCTTTAGGTGGTTCATCATCTGCAGCAGTTGCTCTTGTTTTGGCATTTAATAAATGTTTGGTTATGGCAGGAGGTGTTTCCTATTCAAAAAAAGAGATTGCACTTTTGGCGTTTAATATAGAAAGCAGTGTGGCTTGTGTTCCATGTGGGCTTCAGGATCAGCTTGCAGCAAGTTTTGGAGGAATAAATGCATGGTACTGGAAGGGCTTTGAGACAGAAACAATATATAAAAAAGTCGCATTTGAAGATATTTCATATAAAGAGGACTGTAAAAAAAATATTATTGTGGCATATTGTGGTATTCCTCATGATTCTGTAAATATTAACGGGCAGTGGGTTAAAAAATTTATTGCAGGTAAAAACAGGGAAATATGGGAAAAAATAGTAAACAATACTGAAAATTTTATACAAGCTTTTTCTGCAAAAGATTATAAATCTGCATCTAATCAGATGAATGAAGATGTTTTTTTAAGAAGTAAAATAACTCCTGATGTACTTGATGAAATGGGTATAATTTTATTTGATATGGCACAAAAGCATAATTGTGGTGCAAGATTTACAGGTGCTGGTGGAGGTGGTTGTATCTGGGCACTTGGTTTGAGGCAGGATATATGTAAATTAAAAAAAGAGTGGCATGCTGCTTTATCCTTGCGAAAAGATGCCTGCATTCTTGACTGCTGTGTTGATGGAACAGGCGCAAGCTGATTTTTTTAAAAAGTTATAATTTTATTTAAGGGATAAATAATGGAGTTTCAAAAAATTATATTGTCTTTACAGAATTTTTGGGCAAACAAAGGAGCTGTGCTTGCTTTACCTTATGATATTGAAGTTGGAGCAGGTACGTTTCATCCTGCTACACTATTAAGAGTTTTGGGCCCTGAGCCATGGAGTGCAGCCTATGTTCAACCTTCAAGACGGCCTGCAGACGGGCGTTATGGTGAAAATCCCAACAGGTTGCAGCATTATTATCAGTTTCAGGTAATAATTAAACCTTCTCCAGAGAATATTCAGGATCTTTACTTAGAGAGTTTGAAAATCCTTGGTATAGAGCCACTGGAACATGATATCCGGTTTGTTGAAGATGACTGGGAGTCACCTACCCTTGGAGCGTCTGGTCTTGGTTGGGAAGTGTGGCTTGATGGTATGGAAATAACACAGTTTACATATTTCCAGCAGGCTGGCAGTATTGAGCTTTATCCTGTTTCTGTAGAAATAACATATGGGCTGGAGCGTATTGCCATGTATCTGCAGGGTATAGATAATGTTTATGAGCTGAAATGGAACAGTTCTATCAGCTATGGAGATATTTTTCATCAGCAGGAGTTTGAGCAGTCTTGTTATAATTTTGAGCATGCAGATGTAGATATGCTTGTTGAGCTGTTCAGACAGTATGAGGCTGAATCTGGGAGAATAATTGCAAAGGAGATGGTTGTTCCTGCTTATGAATACTGCCTTAAATGTTCCCATGTATTTAATCTTTTAGATGCCAGGGGAGCTATTAGTGTTACAGAAAGAACAGCGTATATAACAAGGATACGAAATCTTGCAAGGGCATGTGCAAAGCAGTATTTAAAACAGCGGGAGAATATGGGTTTCCCTCTTTTAAATAAGCCTGCAAAAATATAGAAATATGATTTTATATTACAGGGGTAAATTATGGATAGTTTGTTATTTGAAATAGGAACAGAGGAAGTTCCTGCCGGGTATATTGAACCCGCACTTGATGCATTATCAAAGCTGTTGATCAAACGTCTCGATGAAGCACGCATAGAACATGGCTTATGCAGGACATATGGAACTCCGAGAAGGCTTGCTGTATTTGTGGAGAATATAGCTGAAAAGCAGGAGACAAAAACCACAGAAATTACAGGACCTCCTGAAAAAGTTGGGTTTGATAGCAATGGAGTGCCTACTATAGCCGCAAAAAAATTTGCAGAAAAAGTAGGTGTTTTGGTTGAACAGTTGAAAATCAAAAAAACAAAAAAAGGATCCTATCTTTGTGGAGAGAGAGTAGAAACCGGTCTTTTTACCATAGATATTCTTTCTAAAGTATTACCTGAGATTATAACAGCTTTGCCATTTCCAAAAACTATGAGATGGAGTATTTTTAAGAGGCAATTTGCAAGACCTGTACGTTCAATACTTGCTGTAATTGGCAGCCGTGTGATTCCGTTTGAATTTGAAGGAGTAACAAGCAGCGAGAATACTTTTGGACATAGATTTATGTCCAAAGGAAAAATAAAAATATCAGATCCCTCTACATATCCCGATCTTCTTGAGAAAAATTACGTGATAGCAGATATTAACAAACGTAAAAATATGATTAAAAAGCAAATTGCAGAAATTGCAGGGAAAAATTGTGGAACAATACTGGTTGATGAACAGCTTGAAAATATTGTAAATAATCTTATTGAATTGCCTGTTTCGGTTATGGGCTACTTTGATCTTAAATATTTAGAATTACCTGAAGAAATCCTTATAACAGCAATGCGTGAGCATCAAAAATATTTTGCAGTTATTGATGAAAACAAGAAACTAAAAGCCTGTTTTATTGCTGTAAATAACACCTGCCCCAAGGATCTTGCTCTTGTTGCCAGTGGTCATGAAAGGGTACTTCGGGCAAGGCTTGAAGATGCAAGTTTTTTTTATAAAAGTGATAGTAAATTAAAGTTAGAAAAATGTGTTGAAAAGTTAAAAGGTGTTCTTTTTCATAAAAAACTTGGAACAGTATATGATAAAGTTTTAAGAGTACAAAAAACAGCAGAAGAAATTGGCAGGTATTTAGAGTATGATCTTGACCTGATGCAAAAAATAGAAAGAGCTGCATATTTATGCAAGGCTGACCTTGTAACTCAGGTTGTTGTGGAGTTTCCAAAACTTCAGGGCGTAATGGGAAGGGTTTATTCTCTTTTATCAAAAGAGGATAAAGATGTGGCTTATGCAATAGAGGAACATTACCTGCCTGTTTATTCAGGCGGAAAACTTCCACAAACAGATGTTGGAGCTGTTTTATCTATTGCTGATAAAATAGATACAATCTGTGGCTGTTTTTGCGTTGGGCTAATTCCGACAGGAGCATCAGACCCTTATGCATTGAGGCGTCAATGCATTGGAATTATACAGATTGTCCTTGATAAAAAAATGCATTTTTCTTTAAAAAAACTTATACAGGAGTCTGTTTTAAGATATCTTGAAACAGATTCTGATAAATCTGAAGCTGTAATTTCTGATATTTTTTTATTTATACGAAACAGAGTTGTCCATATTTTATCTGAAGAGGGTTTTTCAAAAGATGTTATTATTGCTGTAATTACTACTTTTTTGGATGATCTTCCTGATATAGTAAGGAGGGTTGAGGTTGTAGAAGAGTTTAAAGGGCGACCTGACTTTGAACCTCTTGTTACTGCTTTTAAACGTACTGTAAATATATTAAAAAAAGTTGATATTTCTCTTATAGAAGATGTGGATATTAACCTTTTTGAACACAAGAGTGAGTCTGCTTTGTTTGGGGCACTATCTGCTGTAAAAAAGAGTGTTTTAAAAAATATAGAAGCAAAAAATTATAAAAAGGCTATTATAGAGATTGCATCTTTGCGTGATGTGATTGATGATTTTTTTGATAATGTACTTGTAATGGATGAGGATGAACTGTTAAGAAAAAACAGGTTTGCCCTTCTTAAAGCAGTCTCTTTATTATTTGAAAAGATAGCAGACTTTTCCAAAATTTTAATTAGATAAACAAAAAAACCCTGTAAATTTTAGGGGAGGAGTATAAAAAAATGGCTTTTGATGCGGAAAAAGATAAGGTTCTAAAAGAGTGGAGAAGTAAAGATACAGGATTGGTTGTCTCTATTAATCAGTACGCCAATGGAGAACCAAAGGTACAGATAGGACCCAGGGTAGTTTTGAAAAAAGATGGCAAGGAGTCCAGACGAAGGGCAGGACGTATGACTATGGAGGACCTGGTATGGTTTTATGATGTTATTGATGAGATAAAAGAGGAACTCTCAGATCTTGTAAAGCCGGAATAATGGCCATGAGGCCGATAGTGAATAACCATGTTCCGGGCATGCCGGTTATATACATAAATTAAGAAAGTTTAGGTTCGTTTTTTAAGGTTTTTAAATGTCGTCTAATGTTATTATAAATCCTGGAATAAACAGAGATTTTTCAAATGAATTTCCTTTTGCATTTATGATGGGAAGTTTAAGTGATTTTTATCTGTTGTGTGATCTTATAAAAATTGGTAAAAAAAATCTTCCATATTATATGATGAGTCGTTATCTTGCATCAAAAGATAGCCAAAAGCCAATTTTTATTACAGGCCCTATGATAGGATCTCCTTATGCTGTAATGATTCTTGAAAATCTTATTGCTTCTGGAATAAGAAAAATAGTTTTTTTAGGATGGTGCGGAGCAATTTCACCCAATCTCCATATTGGAGATATTGTAATTGCAAAAGGTGCATTCATTGATGAGGGAACCTCTCTTCATTATTCTGGTAGAACAGGTGAAAAAGTCTCTGGATCTAAAAATATAACGGATCTTGCAGTAAGAGCTGCAAAGGATTTGGGTTGTGTTTTTTCTGAAGGAGACATATGGACTACCGATGGATTTTACAGGGAAACACATGACAGGGTGGTAAATTTTCAGAAGAAGGGGGCTTTAGCAGTTGAAATGGAGTTGTCAGCTCTTTTTTCTGTGGGAAAATTCAGAAATGTTGAGGTTTGTGGTATTTTGGTTGTATCTGATGAGCTTTCAACGTTTAAGTGGAATCCAGGGTTTGGTTCAAAAAGATTTAAAAAAGGCAGAAGAGATGCCTGTACAATTATGGGAGAGTTATGGTCAAATCACCTTTAACATCATCAGAAAATAAAAGAGTATTATATTTAAGAGCTGAGTTGAATAAGCATAATTATAAATATTATATTCTAAACGATCCAGATGTTTCAGATTTTGAATATGACAGCATGATGCAGGAGCTTATCGCTTTTGAAAAACAGTATCCATCAATTGTAACTTCTGATTCTCCTACATTGCGTGTGGGTATTTCACCAATAGAGGGTGCATTGAAAAACTATACCAGAGTTATCCCCATGCTGAGTCTCGGTAATGCTTTTAATGAGTCAGATATTATCGAGTTTGATGGAAGAGTCAAAAAACTTACCGGTGATATGTCGGATATTTTATACACCGTGGAACCTAAATTAGATGGTGCTGCCGTAGAA
>JASFBI010000090.1 GCA_030149595.1 Desulfobacterales bacterium | reverse complement strand
CCCTCAAAACCCATTTTTGAGATTATTTTTATCTCATACTCCAGACGCACGTCATAGACTTCTTTATCATAGTCCGGATACCTTCCGGCAACCTCGGATAATCTTTGCTCATACCCTTTTCTTACCTCTTTCTCAAATATTTCAGAAACAGGGCGATCAGACTTTAAATCATATACAGGAAAATGATAAGTACCAAAGTCAAAATCAAGATTACATCTTGCAGCTATTTTCAATGTATTTTCAATGGCTTGAGGAAAAGATGCAAATCTTTTAACCATCTCTTCTTCAGATTTAAAATAAAGCTGGTCTGTACTAAATCTAAAGCGTTTGATATCATTTACTTTTTTGCCTGTTTGGATACAAAGAAGTGCATCATGTGCTTTTACATCTTCTTTATTTAAATAGTGGCAGTCATTTGTAGCAACAAGGGGCAGGGAAAGATTCGTACTCATTTCCAAAAGAGCACTGTTTACATGATTCTGAATCTCAATTTCATTGTGCTGAACCTCCAGAAAAAAATTATCCTCCCCAAATGTTTTTGAATAAAAATGGGCTGACTCAATAGCTTTATCATATAAATCATTTTTAAGCAGTTTGGGAATTTCCCCCTGAAGACAGGCTGATAAAGCTATAATTCCTTTGTGGTATTTTTTTAAAAGCTCTTTATCTACTCTCGGTTTATAATAAAATCCATCGATATAGGCAATTGAGGCAAGCTTACACAGGTTTTTATACCCTGTGTGGTCTTTGGCTAACAGAACCAGATGGGAAAGGCCTTTATTATCCATTACAGTTCTATCCTGAATAGTTCTTGGGGCCACATAAAATTCACACCCTATTACAGGATTTATATTAGCACTCTTTGCTTTTTTATAAAACTCAACAGCCCCAAACATGGTTCCATGATCTGTTATGGCACAGGCTCCCATATTAAGTTCACCTGTCCTTTTTATTAAATCATCTATTTTTATAGCACCATCTAAAAGACTATACTGAGTATGAACATGAAGATGAACAAAACCGGATTTTTTCCCACTCATTTTAAACCCTTTAAATAATTTTTGATAGGTCTTTGTATCGTAATATGCTAAAATTAAACAATAAAAATATTAAAACCTATTCTTATTTAACAATGCCATAATTTTAAATTATAAAACCAAAAACAGCTAATCCAAACGGTAATTTGGAGCCTCTTTGGTTATTATTACGTCATGCACATGGCTCTCTTTCATACCTGCCACAGAGATCCTTAAAAACCTTGCTTTTTCTCTTAATTCTTCTATTGTCCTGCTTCCAACATAACCCATACCCGATTTTAATCCACCTATAAGCTGAAAAAGATTATCAGCCACAGATCCTCTATATGGAACCCTTCCCACTATACCTTCAGGAACAAGCTTGTCATCGTCTACTTCTTCGCTATGATAATATCTGTCCTTACTCCCTTTTTTCATAGCCTCTATGGACCCCATACCTCTATATACTTTATAGGTTCTTCCCTGAAAAATAATTGTCTCCCCAGGACTCTCATCTGTCCCTGCCAAAAGACCTCCCAGCATAACACAATGACCACCAGCTCCAATGGCCTTTGTAATATCCCCTGAAAACTTAATTCCTCCATCAGCTATAAGAGGCACTCCTGTTTTATTTGAAACTGTTCTGCATTTTTTTATAGCTGTAAGCTGCGGAACACCAACTCCTGCTATAATTCTTGTTGTACATATAGAACCAGGGCCTATTCCTATTTTAACACCATCTGCCCCTGCATCCACAAGTGCCTGAACACCCTTTGCAGTACCAACATTACCTGCTATAAGCTCTATATTACTAAATCTCTTTTTAAGGATTTTTACAGATTCAAGTACATTTTCCGAATGCCCGTGGGATGTATCAATTAAAATCACATCAGCTCCTGCACCTAAAAGAGCTGATGTCCTCTCTTCCATATCAGACCCCACACCAACAGCAGCTCCAACCCTCAATCTTCCCCGTATGTCCTTGCAGGAAAGAGGGTACTTTTTGATTTTTTCAATATCTTTTATGGTTATCAAGCCTATAAGTTTTTGCTTTTCATCAACCACTAAAAGTTTTTCTATTCTGTGTTTATGCAGCATGGCTTTTGAATCTTCAAGACTTATACCTTCTTTTACAGTAACAAGATTTTTACTGGTCATAACTTCTGAAACCATTCGATCCAAATCAATTTCAAAACGCAGATCCCTGTTTGTAACTATCCCTACAAGCTCTCCTCCTCTTGTTACAGGTACTCCTGAGATTCTGTAACGTGACATGAGTTTCAACACATCATCTATCTTATAATTAGGAGAAATAGTAATGGGATCTATTATCATACCGCTTTCAGATTTTTTTACTTTATCAACTTCTAAAATTTGCCTTTTAATATCCATATTACGGTGTATGAATCCCATACCCCCTGCCCTTGCCATACTTATAGCAGTTCTTGATTCTGTAACTGTATCCATGGCAGCACTAACTATGGGTATATTTAAATTTATATTTTTAGTCAGTTTAGTTCGGGTATTAACATCCTTTGGAAGCACATCAGAATAATTAGGCAGTAATAAAACATCATCAAAAGATAATCCTTCTTCTATTGGCATATTAACCATATAATTCCTCCAGATTGGTTTGTGCAGAATAAAAACTGTCTTTTTCACAGCTCTCTGTATCAGATAAAAATTTTAATCTTCTTTAACTCTGAGAAAAAAACCACAATTTTCATTCATACACTATTTTGTAATTTCTATAAATAATATTTTTACTATATAAAAGAATAGTTGATTAACAGATGATTTTCTATTTAGCAAACATTTATTTTAGACAAATCACCCCTTATTATTAAAACTTATTGAAAAATTTTAAATTTTAAATTAGTTTATATTGCATCCTGCAATAGTCATGAGATTGATCTGAATTTTCCATACTGACCGGTCTCAATAAATAATGAAAGAAACATAATAGTTTTACATTCTTTCATATAACATACATAGCAGATTTATCTGCCACAACGAAAATTGAAACTCTCATGATTACGGTCTGCTGGACTGAGTTTCATATAAAAAATAAAATATATAAACCCTTAAAATTTCATCAAAATAAAATCATGCTTATAAATATTAACATAGATAATCCCCAGGAAAGGCTCATAACCAAAGTTATTGATGTCTTAAAAAAAGGCGGTATTATCGCATATCCAACTGATACATATTACGGCATAGGATGCGATATAATGAATAAAAAAGCCATTGAAAAAATATACCGTTTAACAAACAGAAAAAAAACCAAACCTTTTAGCTTTTTATGCTCTGGCATGAAAAATATAAACCAATATGCACAGATTTCAAACTATGCATATAAAACCATGAAACGGCTTCTTCCAGGTCCATATACATTCATATTAAAAGGATCAAAACTTGTACCTAAAATAATGCTTACAAAACGAAAAACGGCAGGGATTCGTGTACCTGATCATCCAATATGCATAAATATTTTAAAAAATATGCCAAATCCAATTATAAACACAAGTGCAAAAAACAGAGAAAATGGTTCATTTTTTACAAACCCTTCTTTAATTCACGACTATTTTAAAGATATGATAGATATTGTCATTGATGGTGGAAATATAATAGGAGAACCTTCAAGCGTAGTATCTATCATTGATGACACTCCTGAAATAATACGAAAAGGGAAAGGGGATATAAGTATCTTTGAATAATTTTTTTTAAAATTCTCCCTGACTGCTGATACATGATATGGATAAATTATCACTGTTTTGAATTATTAAAAAAATTCTTTCCATTAAATTAACTGCAGATTCCATCAGCAGTTTTTTAATCAACAAACTGCTTTCCTCTTTTGGATAAACTGAGAGTACTTCCCCTTTTATACCACCTAAACGCCCTGCCCACTCTATAGCATCTTCAAGATTTCCCAACCTGTCTATCAATCCATAGGCCTTTGCATCCTCTCCTGAATAGATACTTCCGTTTGCTATAGTTTTTACCTTATTAATATCTAATTTACGCCCGCTTGCCACGTCTTTTACAAACTGCATATGTACTTTATCTACAAAATCCTGAAGAACCTTTTTTTCAGCTTCGCTCATCTCCCTTACAGGCGAGCCCATATCTTTATATTTACCACTTTTTATTACAACAGGCTTTAACCCGATCTTATCTATCAACTCCCTGAAATTGGTATATCCCATTATAACACCAATACTGCCTGTTATTGTCCCTGGATTTGCAACAATACCATCTGCTGCCGCTGCAATATAATATCCGCCAGATGCTGCAACAGCTCCCATGGATACGATAATCTTTTTTCTAACTTTTATTTTATTTATCTCTCTGAAAATTTCCTGGGAAGGACCTACTCCTCCTCCGGGAGAATTAATTCTAAGTACTATGGATTTAATGGTATCATTTTTTGCAAAATTTTTAAGATCCATTAATATTTTTTTAGAATCTGCTATTACTCCGGTTATTTCAATTATTCCAACTTTATCTTTACCTCTTAATTCAAATTCAGAACTGTTTGCTCCAAAGTAAAAAAAAACAGACATAACCGTAAAACTGCATAATACAACAGAAGAAAAAATCAAAACAAAAAAAAGATAGGGGTGTTTTCTTGAAAACATAATATAATTATCTCAATAAAAATATTAATTAGTATAAAGAATCAGGATTTTAAGTTAAAAAAATAAAATATTAAAAAATCTAAAAGGGTATTTATTAAAAGAAAGTTTCATTCCGTAACAACCTGTCAGACATTAATCTAATCACATTACCAAAGATATTTTTAACTGAAAAATCACCTGCTGCAAGTTTTAACAATCTTCTGAACTATAATGAAATTTAAAAATACCTGAACCAACTAAACAAAAAAACAATCAGAATTCTCAAATTTCACCACAGCTCAACACTAACATCCGATGACAGCAAACCTCACCAAAAAACATTATTCAAAATTTTCTAACTGATTAATTAAAAACAGAACTATACATCATCGTCATTTAATTTTTCCTGCAAATTTTCCATCAAGACTTCACCAAAAGAAGATGTAGCAGGCTTCATATTATTAACATACTCCTTTAACATTGTCTGCTCATTATCCATTTCAAGGCGTTTAATGGAAAGACCGATTCTTCTCTCCTCGGTGTTTATATTCATAACCATAGCAACTATCTCATCAGCAACATTGAACTTTCCAACAGGAGTTTTAATCTTTTCCTTACTTATTTCAGAGACATGGATAAGCCCCTCTATTCCCTCTTCAAGTTCAACAAAAACACCAAAGTCCGTAATGTTTGTTATCACACCTTTTATCTCTTTACCAACTTCATAACGTACTGCAACAGATTCCCATGGATCAGGAAGAAGCTGTTTTACACCTAATGAAAATCTTTCACTTCCTTTATTGATATCTAAAACAACTGCCTGAATAACATCGCCTTTTTTATAAAATTCAGATGGGTGCTTGATTCTTTTAGTCCAGGACATATCTGAAATATGAACCAGCCCGTCAATATCATCATCTATTCCAATAAAAAGACCAAAGTCAGTGATATTTTTAACCCTGCCTTCAATAGTTGTTCCTATGGGATATTTTTCACTGATAACTTCCCATGGATTTGGAACAACCTGTTTCATACCAAGGGAAATACGTCTGCTTTCCGGTTTAATATCTAAAACAACTGCATCCACCACATCTCCTGCAGATACTACTTTGGAAGGATGACGAATCTTTCTTGTCCAGGACATTTCTGAAACATGAATTAACCCTTCAATACCCTCTTCAAGCTCAATAAAAGCTCCATAATCAGTTAAACTTACAACTTTTCCAGATATTTTTGAACCAATAGCATATTTTTCTGCAGCAGAAGACCATGGATCAAGAGTAAGCTGCTTTGTTCCCAAGGATACTCTTTCATTTTCCAGATCAAATGAAAGAATCTTCACATCCACCTTGTCACCCACAGCAAACATCTCTGAAGGATGCTTGACCCTTCCCCATGAAATATCTGTAATATGCAGAAGCCCGTCAACACCACCGAGATCAACAAAAACACCGTACTCTGTTATATTTTTAACAAATCCCTCCATAACCTGCCCCTCTTCCAGGACAGCGAGGGTATCAGCCCTTGCCTTATCACGCTGCATCTCAAGAATAGCACGCCTTGACAGTACAATATTACTGCGTTTTCTATTAAACTTCAGTATTTTAAATGTAAAAGTCTGATTTACTAATTCATCAAGATTACGGATAGGTCTGAGGTCAGCCTGGGATCCTGGTAAAAAGGCCTGAATTCCTACATCCACTGAGAAACCACCCTTTACCCTGCTGGTTATTACTCCATCTATAGTACCATCTGCTTCAAAAATTTCCCTTACAGCTTCCCAGATTTTAACTTTTTCTGCTTTTTCTTTGGAAAGGACAACACACTCTTCATCCTCATCCCATAACTCTATCATAACCTCGACAGTATCCCCGACTTTTGTAGATAAATTGCCCTCTTCATCATAGAATTCAGATACCCTTATCTGACCTTCGGATTTGTATCCCACATCTACCAATACATAATCCTTATCCATTGAAATTATGGTTCCGGCTACAACCTCTCCCTCTTCGAAGCGCTTGAAACTTTCATCATATAACTCCATCAGATCTTCCATACTGAGGTCCTCATCATCAGGATCAATCTTCTTGCCTGAATCTACAACCTGACACTCTTCCTCTTCACAGATCTCTTCACTTTCGCAAGCCTCTTTTAATTCATCTTTTTCTACATCAGTCTGCATTGATGCCATCTCTTGATTATTATCCTGCTCTTGGTTTTTGGTTAAATTAGTTTCCATTAATATTTCCCCTTAGGTATAATTTTATACTTTAATAAAAGTATAATCTTGCTAATTTACCATGGATTTTAAAAAATACAATATAAAAATACTCTTTTTAAATTTTTTTTGCCTTAAACTTGAAGAAATTTTCTTCTGTAAAAACCTGTCAAGAGATCATTACACCTGCTAAATTTATTTTCCCCAGTATTATATCAACAACTTCACCGAGATCACAACCTGTCGAGTCAATAATTACAGCATCTTCAGCAGGTTTAAGAGGAGATAATTTACGTGTTCTGTCATTTAAATCCCTCTTTAATATATCATCTTC
>JASFBI010000089.1 GCA_030149595.1 Desulfobacterales bacterium | reverse complement strand
TATTCATTACTTGACAATTTACTGTATTTACCACATTATTATAAATAAAATATGGTAAATATAACCCGAACAGCTCAAGATACATACATTGAAAAATAATTATATCTTTATTTCTAAAAATTTAAAAGTTATTTAATCCACTTTCCTAAAAACACTAAGCTTATACATTCAATAGCATATAAAAATATTAACAAAAAAATACAATGAATATCAATTCCGAACCTAAAGAAAGCATTCTGTTTATTGATGATGAAAAAAGTATTTTAGACGTTGTATCTGAATATTTTCTTACCAAAGGCTATGTGGTTTTTACAGCAAACAATGGACTTGAAGGTATTGAAATTATTACAAACCACAAAATTGATTGCTGTTTTACCGACATAAATATGCCTGTAATGAATGGAATTGAATTTGCAGAAAAACTTAGATCTATTGATAACACTATCCCGATTATAATAATAACTGCTTATCCTTCATTTAACACCACTTTACAAACATTAAAAAATGGAGTTGTCGATTTCTTAGTGAAACCTGCAAAACTTACTCAAATGGAAATTTGTTTAACCAGAGTTTTACGGGAAAGAAAGCTTTTTATTAAAAACATATTATTAAATAAAGAAGTTAAGCATGGGAAAAAACTCAAAAGAATTAATGCTGAATTATTTAATAAAATTGAGGAAATTGAAACATTAAATAAAATAATGAGTGATGTTGCTGAAATAAGAGCAAGTGACGATGTTTATCAAAAATTGGTTAGTCTTTCATCAGAAATAACCCATGCAGACAATGCTTCCTTTTATATTTATAGTGAAGTTTTAAAAAAACCAAAAAAAATAGCTTACTTTTCTCTTCAAAAACAAGACTCTCCTTTAAACAGTTCATCAGATAAAAATTTAAATGTAAAAGATAATTTAATAACAATAATACATAAAATATTTTCAACCCAAACCCCCGTTATTTCCCCAAATAATGATGATAAAATAGTTCATGGCAGTGATATCAACTATTTTATGGCTGTTCCGTTAAAAATAGTAAATAAAATATTTGGAGTTCTCACTGTCTCATCAAGTAATAATATTTTTTCAAAGCAGAAACTTTATTACCTGTCCTTTATAGCCGAAAAAGCATCTTATGTTATAGAAAATATGGCTTTATATGAGCACATTAACCAAGGCATTATAACAACTTTAAAAGCTTTTGTAAAAGCCATTGAAGTTCGTGATCCATATACCAAGGAACACTCAAACAGAGTAACCCAGATAGCTGTATTGTTAGGAACAGCTTTAAACTGCAGTGAAGAAGAAATTGATATTTTGCGTATTGCAGGCCCCCTGCATGATATTGGCAAAATCGGTATAAGAGACCAAATCTTACTAAAAAAAGGAAGCTTAACTTCCAAAGAGTTTGCAAAAATAAAGGAACATCCTGACATTGGTGCAGATATTATAGCTCAGCTTATTGTTTGGGATGAACATCAGCTTATTATCAGACACCACCATGAACGCTATGACGGGTCAGGCTATCCAGGTAAACTAAACAAAAAAAACATCCCTTTTCTTGCACGTATTCTTTCGGTAGCTGATGCCCATGATGCCATGGCTTCGGACAGAGCTTACAGGAAAAGCTTAGAAAAAGACAAAATAATCAAAATAATTACAAACTGCTCTGGTTCTCAATTTGACCCACAAGTAGTGACTGCTTACCTTGAGCTCTGCAGGATTAATAAAATAGTATTTTAAAACTAAACCATATTTTTAAATATTTAAATTTATTTAATTTGAGTATTTACACATAATACATCAAATGTTAATATGTAGTTATTGTTTATAAGATAGCTTTTAAAAAATTTGTTTCTAATATTCTCCTAAATCCAATTTAACAATCATTATTTTTTAACAATGATAAAT
This sequence comes from Desulfobacterales bacterium, assembly GCA_030149595.1. Lineage (GTDB taxonomy): Bacteria > Desulfobacterota > Desulfobacteria > Desulfobacterales > DAOWNP01 > DAOWNP01. Next base: position 5,310 of record JASFBI010000089.1, on the reverse strand, counting down.
AAAAAAAAATATAAAGAAAAAAGAGAAAATGTCAGGGTTTTGTTTTGTGGAACAGCTACAATTACACCTTTTTATGAAGAAAAACAGGTATTTGAAAATAAAAATAAGTTTTTATCATTATCTGAAAAAAATGATAAAAATTTGATAGATAACAATAAAAAACAAAATCAATCATCAGATTACAACCTGATGTTAAAACAAATTAATTTGAAACTTGATAAAATAATCAACCTCATTAATGAAAAAGAAGCAAACAACAGCTTATTAGCTGAAATATTAGATATCAGCGGGTCAGGAGTCAAACTCCTGCTGCCTGTATCTGTACCCATTGAAACTCTGTTAAAAATAAAATTAAAACTCCCTGATATAAAACAGACAAAATTTGTTTTCACAGGCAAAGTTGTTCATATAAAACCCGTAAAAATAGAAAAAACTGATTGTTTTGAAGCTGGTGTAAATTTTATTAATCTATCCAGAGAACAAAAAGAAATTTTAATATCATATACTTTTATTTTACAACGAAAAGCCATTAGGAAATTAAAAAAAACATAGTTTATTATACTTAAAATATAAAACTTGTCTTGGTGTCCGGAGAGTATTTTTATGGAAAATTCAAAAATAAACAGACGAAAAAAAAACCGGGTTTTTTTCAAAACCTCAGTTCAACTTGAGATAGGGTCTGCAAAAATAATAATTGATGGTGATTCCTCAGATTTAAGTTTAAATGGAATATTTATAAAAATCCAAGAAACTATTCCCATTGGAACCAAATGCCATTTAAAAATTGACCTTCTCGGTAGAGAAGATACTTTCCAGCTCAAAATAGATGGTACAACAACCCGTATAGAACCAAATGGCATAGGTATTCAGTTTAAAGCTATGGAGCTTGATACATATACCCATTTAAAAAAGATTATAATGTATAATACTACTGACAATCCAGATACTATATACTAAAAAACCCACATATACTTTTTAATACAAAAAGGGTTAAGGAGAAACTTAATGGACGCAAAATTGATTAACCCCTTTATCAAATCTACAATTAATGTTCTTGAAACAATGGCTTTTGTGAAATGTACAGCTGGCAAGCCATATCTTAAAAAAAACGCAGTAGCACAGGGAGATGTTACAGGAGTTATTGGTCTTACAGGAGAAGCAAACGGCACTGTTTCTGTTACATTTGACAAAGGCAGTATCTTAAAAATTGTTTCAAATATGTTTGGTGAGGAAATGGAAGAGCTTAATGCTGAAGTAGCAGATGCTGTCGGAGAATTAACCAATATGATTTCTGGCCAGGCCAGAAGAGAGCTTGAAGAGATTAACCGTGTGTTTGAAGCTGCTATTCCTTCTGTTATATCAGGCGAAAATCATCAGATTACCCATTATACAGATGGCCCTAAAATAGCAATCCCTTTTACTGTCGATGGAGGCAAGTTTACCATTGAAGTATGTATAGATGGATAGGAAATTAAGTATTTATATACATATAGAAGAGGTTTAGTACTTAGATATTTAAATACATAAAAAATATCTGAAGTTTTTATCCAGCTTTATCTGACGAAATAAGCTGTTTAAAATTTTTATTTTGTATAAAGTTTATTCTTATCCAAATTTTAGTAATCACATCTTTTTATTATCTGGAAATTTTATAATAAAATAAGTTTTTCTATATTTTAAAAGCACTCTTTATTTTTACAATCATTCTTTTTGGAAAATAATAAATTGATTAGAAATACAAACAATAATTTTGCTGATATTGTAGGACAAAGTAAAAACTTTTTCAAAGTAATTAAAATAGCTAAAAAAGTTGCTGCAACTGACAGTACAGTTCTTATTACAGGTGAAAGCGGCACAGGAAAAGAACTTATCGCAAGATCAATACACAGCAACAGCGATCGTAACAATAAACAGATGGTAACAATAAATTGTGGTGCAATACCAGGAGAGCTTTTAGAAAGCGAACTTTTTGGCCATGAGAAAGGAGCATTTACAGGAGCATATAAAACACGGATAGGCAGATTTGAGCTGGCCAATAGCAGCTCTATTTTTCTTGATGAAATTGGAGACATGTCACCTAATCTTCAGGTTAAACTATTAAGAGTCCTGCAGGAGCAAAGTTTTGAAAGAGTGGGTGGAACAAAAACCATAAACGTTAATATACGCGTTTTAGCAGCTACCAATAAAGATTTATTAAAAGCTGTTAAAAAAACACAATTTAGAGAAGATCTGTATTACAGGCTAAATGTAATTCCAATTAAAATACCTCCTTTAAGAGAAAGAAAAAATGATATACCTATTTTAATAAACTATTTCTTAAAACATCTTTCCATACAAAAAAATATACAAATTAAAAAAATATCTAACAAAGCTCTTAATATATTAATTAACTACAATTGGCCGGGCAACATAAGAGAACTGGAAAATATAATTGAACGAATGTATGTTATGGTTGATAATTCAGAGATAAAAACATCTGATATTCCTGATCATATAATATCTTCAGACAAATCCTCTATAAAAACAGAAAACATAGACATATTTAATGATAATTTTAATTTTAACAATGCAGTTAAGAAGTTTCAAAAAACTATTATTATGCAGGCTCTAAATCAAACAAATGGAGTAAAAGCCAAAGCTGCTGAACTTTTAAAAATAAACAGGACAACACTTGTTGAAAAGATTAAAAAATTAAAAATAGAAACACTATAGAGAAATAAATTCGGTAGATTCCATTGAAAGTTCCAAATAAAATTTATTCCCATCAATTATAAAAGCCATTCTCCTGTTATTAATATAACTTGAATCTATAGTTAGTGTAATAGCACTATTTAGTGCTAGAGCTTTTGGCTGGCCACAAAATGAACTAAGCATAAATTTATCTTCTACCATGCTTAAACCCTGTCCCATAATCTGATTTGTCAATTCACCAATACTATCAGGCACTTCACCAGATGTATATGAAGATGCAAGTTCATTTTCAGAAATACCCATGGCCATCATATACTTTTTATAAATATCCATTGCTGCTCTATCTGAAAAATTCATTACTGTTAATCCGTTATAGTCCCCATTAAACTGTACAAAACAACCAATAGAAGGCCTTATACTAACTTTTGGAATTTTCTGAATTGTAGGAATACATACTATACTAGTTTTTGTTGCTGTTTCTATAACTTTTTTTGTTGCCACACAAAATATTTTACTCACGATATCTATAGTAGGTCTTTGAGTTTTCATATTAAATCTTTCATGTTAATTATTATTTGATTTTGAAAACAAACTGGGAATGGAACTTTTTATACAAAAAGTAAATATTTATTGGCAGTTTTACAAAAAAAAACACCAATAAGTTATTGTTGGTAGAGCATACACTTATTGGTGCAATAAATAAAGTTATTTTTTTACAGATCTTTTTAAATTAAGTTTTTATGTATACTCCCCTGCCCTTTGATTTAATACGCCCTCTCTGGGAAAGCTTATAAACAGCATTACTAACCTGACGCGGGCCAAATCCTGTTTTTTCTCTTAAATCCATAACACTTGTTCCCCTCCTGTTCCGCCTGATAATATCATAAACGGTTTCAAGCACAGGGATTGCCACCTCAAAAGGATTTTCAGACAGTCCTGCCAAATTATCAGCACCTGCTCTACCTTCAGGTTTAAAGTTTTCTTCTGTAAAAAAGCCAGCTTGTATTTTTGAAAAAGGAATAGCATTCATGTGAGTAGAGATCATTTCTAACTGTTTTGATAAAGTAACAAGAGTTGAAGATAATAATTGTAATTGATCCTGCAGTGTTTTCATCATAAAGTAATATCCTTATTACTCAGGCTATTTATTGTCCAGAAAAACTTAACTTTAACACGATATACTGTCATTACAGTTAAGTTTTTCTCTTTCTAACTACATTATATAACCAAGAATAATTTATTTATATTAAAATCCAGGATAAATAAATTATCCTTACTATTTTCCATCAATAACAAAAAAAATAAATTATTTTACATACTTCCATTCAACATTAATATTTTAAAAAAGTACTATTACAGCTTCTTTAAAAAGTCAATAACATTTATTAATTCTGTGGCCTTAACTTATATAATACCACGCCCCATTGTTTTCATTCTTCCCCAAAATCACTCACAGCATAATTCAATTATAAACCGACCCGTCCCTGTATTAAATGGTATAGATAATACGGGCAGATCATATGCATGGACAATAACCTGACCTTCTCCCATAATAATTTCTGATAATTCAACCTTAACCTGCTTGCCATCCTGCGTAAACTTCATTGATACCTGTCCTGACACCATATTAATAACTTCACCTACAGCATCTTTAATTTCATCATCTAACTGTTTCATCTCTTCACCAAACATTATTGAAACAATACTTAGTATAGCTTCTTTATCAAAACTTATAGCAGCTGAACCATTTACATCCCCAGCAAACTTTAATACTCCTGAGATATCTCCATAGGCAGCCTGCCCCTTTTTCACAAATGCTTTCTTTCTTTTAACATCTACAGAAGCTGTAGTCTCAAGCACATGAAGAGTCGATTCTATAAAATAATTTACAAATACCACATCCATTTTTTAACAGTCTCAAATTTTAATAAAAGTTTTAAGAAAAGAGAAAATCTTAGTTATATTTACTTGTAAAATAATAAATATCATTCTATAGTAAAAGATAAAACTAAGAAAAAAAAAATTCAACATTTTTATCTCTTAAATGCACATATTCATAAGAATACTTAAACATTTTAATACTGTTATTCACCAGGAAAATATTCATAAAATAGCTATTTTAATACTAATAGTTGTTTTATCAGGAAGTGCAGTTTTTGTTTATTTTGAAAAAAATATAACCTTTGGGAATGCTTTATGGTGGTCTTTGGTAACCATGACGACTGTTGGATATGGTGATATTTCCCCTGTAACAACAGGAGGAAAAATTATCGGAACAGTTATTATGTTCTTAGGAATAGGATTGCTTGGTGTATTTACAGCTACGATAGCAAGTCTGTTCATTGAAAATAAAGGAATGGAAAACAGAGGAATGAAACCCGTACAACTTTCAGATCATTTTATTCTTTGTGGCTGGAATTACAGAGGCCATCAAATAGTTGATGAACTAAGAGCAGATCCAAAATGCAGCAACAAACCCATTGTTATGCTTGCAGATATTTCCGAAAAACCTATAAACGATAAAAACTTAAAATTTATAAAGGGAGATATTAATACAGAAACACTTAAAATGGCCAACGTAGAAAAAGCACACACTATCATTGTTCGCTCGGATGATAA
>JASFBI010000088.1 GCA_030149595.1 Desulfobacterales bacterium | reverse complement strand
TTTGTCCTATGTTTTTTCTTCTGTTTAATAATTTATGAATTTAGTTTAGTATAATAAATTTAGTTTATTGAATTATTTTATTAAACAACGTGAAAATAATATGTTATTCAGGAAAATAATAAATTATTGTTTTTTCTTTTCTTTCTTTGCTTTCTTTTTCTTCTTTTATTGTATCAACTCTTATTCTGGAATGCATGAACAGCTCGGTGTATCTACACGGGCTCTTTCCTTAGTGAATGCTGTAACTGCAAGCCCGCCTGGTGTTATGTCGATACATTATAATCCGGCTGGATTAAGTAGCCTGTCTGACAGGGAAATGACTGCTGGAATGCTCTATCCTGCTTATTTAAAAAAAACATCTAAGTTTTATGCTTCAGATAAATTCCCCGGTTTTTTAGGAGGTATAGCGGATGAAACTGATCCTCTGGCAGGAACAGAAGGTACAAGCACATCCGGTGCTATGTATATTCCAGTTGCAGGTTCCCATTCAGTTTTAGCTGCACCAAATATTGGTTTTTCCAAAAGAACCCCTGGTTCTGACTATACTTTTGCGTTTGGTATTTATGCACCATATGGAATTGGGGTTTCCCATAAAAATGATAATGATCCTGCAGATTATGGAGGAGGCTTTGTGTACAATCAGAGGCTGGTATATGCAGCGCCATCTGTTGCATATAAAGTGTCTGAAACCTTTTCTGTTGGTTTTACTGTCTGCCTTGGGCAAACATCAGAAGGTGTTAAACTTGATTTCCGTGCTCCAAATGATATAGTTGCTTTAACTGGAATAATAGGAGATCTGCCGACTGATGTTGAAGAAATGATACCTTCTGGTTTTGAAGAAATGTTACCTTCTCCTCTTTTAGGAGGAGGGCTTCCCCTTTATAATTCTTTTGGAAGCTTTGAATTTGATGTAAAAGATACTTTTGATACATCGTTTAATATAGGAGTACTGTGGGAACCTTATTCGTGGTTTTCATTTGGTATATGTTATCAGAGTGAAGCAAAATCACGGCCATCTGGAAAATATAGATTCTCTTATAATGATGACTGGCAGAATTTTATTAACTGGTTTGGAGATGTAGAAGGCTTAAATGTTATAATGGAGCTTCTTAAGCTGCCGATAGAAAGTGTAAATGATGAGACAGGAACTGTTATATTAGATGAATGGGTTATGCCCCAGAGAGTTCAGTTCGGAATAAAACTTAGTCCTGTTAAAAGAGTGAAATTGTTATTTGATGTTGCATGGATTAACTGGTCAAAAATAAACAGCGATGTATTTATTTTTGACCAGAATATTCAACTGCTTCAAATAGCAACCCTTCTTGGGTATGCTGGGGGGATGGATAAAATGGTGCTTGAAAGGAACTGGGAGGATGTCTGGGATACTTATTATGGAGTTGAAATAGATCTGTCTAACTGGCTTACAACACGTTTTGGTTATCAAAAAAGGAAAACAGCTGTTCCTGATAGTAACTATGATTTAACATGGCCAATCCAGAACTGGGAAATATTTAGCACAGGGGTTGGAATTTCTTTTACTTCACAATTAAGTCTGGATTTGTGCGGATCGCTTCTTGTGGGAAAAAATCATGCTATAGATTACAATGAGAGTAAATTGTTAAATAACAGTGACTTTATTAACATAATCTACAATCCCTATGCAGGTCTTGATTATAAACAGGATACCGAGGCTTTCCTGATCTCTTTTAATTTCAATTACAAATGGTAAAAAAATTAGAGGTATTTAATCATAAGAGGTACAGCAACAATAGTACCCACAGAACTTCCTATATTGGTAAAAACCACAACAAGAAGAACCCTTGATACTTTATTTTTCCAGAAACCTTTTACAGAAAGAATATCTTCTGGCAGACTTTCAAAATCTTTTACCTTGGGTTTCCTTGAAAAAACCTCAACCATTCCGGAAACCCATCCTGCTGCAATCATGGGATTTAGAGATGTCAGAGGAGCTGCAATAACAGAAGAGAGAATAGTTAAAGGGTGTGCAAAAGCTGCCATGGCACCTATACCTGCCAAAATACCGTTTGCTGCAATCCACCACCCTATCATACTAACTCCTGCATCGCCTCCTTTTAAATAAAATCCTGAAATAAAAAGAGCAATTATGGCAGCAGGTATGCACCACTTTATTATTACAGTAGTTTTTTTCTTTTCAGGTATTTGTGATAAACTTTCTATATCTATATCTTTTTTTAAATATTTTAATATTCCCGGCACATGTCCTGCGCCAATAACAGCTACTATTTTTTTACCTGGTGCTGTTTTTATTTTTTGTGATAAAAACTGATCCCTCTCATCTATTAAAATAGTTTTTAAAACAGGCTGGCTTTTACCTATCTCAGATAAAACCGATGAAAGCATATCCTCCTGCTTGAGTTTTTCTATATCCTGTTCTGTTATATCATCCATACTGCCGGTTGAAAGAGCAAGCTGAAAGACGAGTTTTATTTTTTGAAAAAGAGTCATGTTTGACCATGCCCTTGACAGAGTAACTCTTATTTCTCTGTCAGCAAGACAAATTTTAGATTTTGTTTTCTCAGCTGTTTCTATGGCTGTAATCATCTCCTGTCCTGGTTTTATATCAAATTTTTTTGCAAGACTACGCTGAAATGATGACATAAGCAGATTTGAAAGAAGTAAAAATGCCTGTTTGTCTTTTATAACTTTTATTATATCTGTATTCTGCCAGTTTTTTTTGTTTTTCATTGTTTTATATCTTGCATGGCATAATTCAACACATACAGAGTCAGGGTTTTCATCTTTTATGGTTTTTTCCACCAATTCGGCACTCTCTTTAGATACATGTGCAGTACCTATTAATATTATCTCCTTGTTATCCAACTCTATTCGTTTTATCATCTGTTTTTTTACCTGTATAGGGAGTTTGTTTATGAAAACTTTTTATTTTCAATAGCACGAAATTATAATTTATACAAAAAATATTTATATATTTTATATGAAACTCTGTCCAACAGACCGTAATAATGAGAGTTTTAATTTTCGTTGTGGCAGATAGTGAATAACCATGCTCCGGTCATGCTGGTTATATGAAAGAACGTAAAATTAATATGTCTATTTTATGATTTGTTGTGGCAAATTTGTGTGAAAAATCCAGCCAGGCTTCATGGCTGTTAGTAAAAAAGGGAGATATAAAATGGCTGACTATAATAATTTTGAATCAGATAAATACCTGATAAAAGAGATGCCGTATTACCTTGAAACATCAAATGAGATTGAGATATTTGAATCAGCATACAAGTCAAAGCTTCCTGTTATGCTAAAAGGGCCTACAGGGTGTGGGAAAACAAGGTTTGTGGAATATATGGCCTATTATCTGAAAAAGCCATATATATTTGTTGCATGTCATGAAGATCTTTTTGCATCTGATCTTATTGGAAGATTTCTTTTAAAAAATGATGAAACTGTATGGGTTGACGGACCTCTTACAAAAGCTGTAAAAATGGGAGCAATCTGCTATCTTGATGAAATTGTTGAAGCGAGAAAAGATACAACTGTTGTTATTCATCCTTTAACAGATGACAGAAGAGTACTTGCAATAGATAAAAAATCAGAAATTATAGAGGCACATGATGATTTTCTTACGGTTATATCTTATAACCCTGGCTACCAGTCAGTATTGAAAGATTTAAAACAAAGTACACGGCAAAGGTTTGTTGCTTTGACATTTGACTATCCTGATTTTGATAAAGAGACTGAAATTGTGGCAAAGGAAGGTGAAATAGATCAAGATACTGCCAAAAGCCTTGTTAATCTTGCTGAAAAAATAAGAAATATCAAAGAGTATGGGCTTACAGAAGGAGCGAGTACAAGACTGCTTATTTATGCTGCAAAACTTATTCAAAATGGTATTAATCCAAAAAATGCGTGTATAAATGCAATATGCCTTCCTCTTACAGATGATGAGGAGCTTTTGGAGACTTTAACTGATCTTGTAGGTGATATATTTTAAAATATCTCTGACAGTCTCCCATCAGGTTGTATAGAATTATCTAAAACCTAAAATTAATAACTTTAAAATGCCATTTTCAGATAAAATAAAAAAAACTTTAAGCAGGCTTTATACAGCAGATCCCAAAATTGCTGAATTTGTTTATTTTAAACTTATTCAGAAAAATATCAGTCTTGATAAAAACAGGAGTAAGCTGTTGACCAGCGATACTATATGGGGACTGTCTGTTGAAGAGTCACTGGGTAAAGCAGTAGCCTGCGGTCATATTGATCTTGCAGGCTCAGATATTGAAGATGTTGAAATCTATAGAGAGATTGTATATAAAGCGGCAAAAACTGGTCCTTTTTTCGGAAAATTTATAGCTTTAAATTTAATACCGGTACTTAAAACAGAAGATAAGGATTTTTTAAAAAAATTTCTTAATACAGTACATATCATGACAAAAGTAGGTGCTTTTACACTAAAATTACCTTTTTCTGCTTTATCTTCCGTGTTAAAGACAGGAGATATAAAATCAGCTGCCAGTTTTCTTGATCTTTTATCATCAACTTATCAGCACAAACTTACATATAACAGGTACCAGTATTTTGCTAAATATCTGTCAAAACAGGTTCTGTCTCTTGATCCGTCAGATAGAATTTTTCAGATAAACCAGATCAATCATGTTATGCAGGCAGACCACCTCCTGGTGGACTCTTTTTTAGAAGGGCTTTCTTCAGGTCTTGATGCTCTTTCAAAACAGTCCCTTGATTTTTTTGTTTTACAGGGTATCTCCCTTATCAAAAACAGCAATATAAAGTCAGCATCCCTTTTTTTAAGTATAAGATCAAAATCTGCAAAAACCTTGTACAATAAGCTCAGGATAAATGTCTCTTTTTTTTCTGTAAAACAGCAGCTTGACAGGTATTTACAAGCAAGAACAGGAAAAATGACAGTAACCAGCAGCTGGTCAAATATTTCAGATAAAGCACTAAAGACTCAAGATAAAGACTCTTTAGTATGCAGTGATACAAATTTTATTTATTTAAAAGAGCAGATAGGGATTTATGACAGCAGAGAAAAAAATACAGCTTTGTATAAATATCTGATAAAACTTGAATCAGGCTTAAAAGAGTTTGACACTTTTGAGTTTGATATAGAAAAATTTTATGATAAGTTAAATTTTTTTTTAAAATTAGAGCAAAAAATGGTTTTAAAACAGGAAGGCATACAAAACACTCCTGATATAAAACTGTTTTTTGAACTGTTTCCAGAAACAGGCCTTGCATATGATCTTTTTACAATATTTGAGCATGGAAGAGTAAGAATTATATTTAAAAAGCTGTATCCCGGAATAAACAGATCTGTATACCCCATACTATTTCACCATGCACAGTTACTGTATAAGGATAAAATTTATGCAAATCATCTTTTATCTGCACTTTATACCTCTTTTGCCATAGGATGTGATGATTTGGATGATTTTGTTTTTTCAGAATCTGTAAAAGATTACACACACACTCTTAAAGAAGATTTTAATGACTTTGTTTCAGATAAAAGCCATGTTGAAGATACAGCATTATTTATTTTTAAACATTTTAAAAACATTGAAAAATTTATCAAAAAAAATAGTGTAAAAAATGGTAATTTACAAAATTATAGTCTGAAAACTCCTTTTGGCAGAAAAATTATCCCTGATCTTTTTCCCTGTTTTGATTATAAAGCTGATTCTCTTTTACAAAAAATAAAGACTGAACTTTTGGGGAAAAAAATAAAAGCTTACAGGTCTGATATTAAAAAAATTTTAATTAAAAATAACAATAAAATTAATACAGACGATTTAAAAGAGATTCTAATATACAATAAAGCATCTAATATTCATCAAAATGGGCAGGATTGTGAAATATCCTTAGATGTTTTGTCTGATATAATACATAACATAAAAAATATTTCCACTGAATTTAATGATGGCTGTTTAGAAGGTTTTAGATACAAAGAGTGGGATTTTATTGAAAATGACTACATTAATGATCATGTTCTTTTAAGGGAAAAAACGAATCCTGAAGCATTGGGAGATTTTTACAAAACATCTTTGCAAACTCACAAGAGATCTGTAAAAAAAATTCGTTATGCTTTTGAACTATTAAAACCGCAGCAGTTTTCAATATTACGTAAATGGAGAGAAGGAGATGAGTTTGATTACCAGAGCCTTATAAATTTTGCTATTGATAAAAAAGCAGGAATAACGCCCTCTGACAAGCTGTATATAAAACGGTTAAAAAATATAAGAGATGTTGCAGTTTTGATTTTAATAGATATTTCACGATCAACTGCAAATTTTGTTATAAAATCTGAAAAAACAGTGTTAGATACAGAAAAGGAGGCAATTGTTCTTTTGGCAGAAGCACTGGAAGTTGTGGGGGATCAATATTGTATTGCCGGATTTTCAGGTACAGGCAGGCTTGGAGTGGATTATTTTATTGTAAAAGATTTTAATGAACCAATGGATGGCAGGGTAAAAAAAAGAATAAATGGCATATCTCCCCAAAGAAGTACAAGGATGGGAGCTGCCATAAGACATAGTACATACAGGCTGGGCAAGGTATCAGCAAAAATACGATTAATGCTTGTTATTGGTGACGGATTTCCCAATGACACGAATTACAAGCAGGATTATGCCATAGAAGATACAAGAAAAGCCATAATGGAATCACGGTCAAAAAATATATTTACCCATGGAGTAATTGTTAACATGGCAAATAATCCAAAACTAAGCAATCTTTTTGGAAGTACACACCATCATGTTATTTCTGACATTAGCACTTTCCATGACAAACTGTTTAAAATCTATAATCTTCTTACAAGGTAAAGAGCAGGGAGAAGATAGCTTTTACATGAAGGATTATATATTCATATTTGTCAGATCTGAAATTGTATAAATTGATAGAAAGGAAGCTCTCTTTTTAATTTTTCTCCTTGACATCATAAGTAAAAGATGTTCAATTGATGAACAAGTTATTTAAAGGTTCATACAGTAAAATTCCAAAGAGTAAAAGTAGCATTACAAAAATACAAAAAACATTTTCCAAAAAAATATATTATACTGTTAAAGGCAGAGATTATATTATCTTTTTAAAAAAAAGATATGTAATTGACCGGACGGAGTTATGGTCTGATGTGTTTTTTTGAAAATTGACCTGTCTATTTCAAAATCAAAATTAACCAGTGATAACTAATTTAGCTTTGATCAGGTTT
>JASFBI010000419.1 GCA_030149595.1 Desulfobacterales bacterium | reverse complement strand
ATATTACAGCTATTCTATAAATTGAACAATTATAAAAAGATTTTTAAACATGAAACCTATTATTAAAAATATTATTCTAAATGCTTTGGAAAAAGCACACAAGGCAGAGCTTCTTCCTTCGTCACATTTTACTGAAATTATTATAGAAGAACCAAAAGCAGAATCCCATGGAGATTTTTCAACCAATATAGCAATGACCATGGCATCTGTACAGAAAATGTCCCCAAAAAAAATAGCTGAGGCTATTTTATCATCCATAGATGACCCTGATAATATTATCAAAGATACTCAAATAGCAGGACCTGGGTTTATCAATTTTTTTATAAACACAAAGGCATGGTATCCATCTCTTGCAAAAATTTTTGCACAAGATACAAGGTTTGGCTCGGAAAATATAGGCAAAGGCAAAAAAATCCAGGTGGAATTTGTAAGTGCAAACCCCACAGGCCCGCTCCATGTAGGTCATGGAAGAGGTGCTGCTGTGGGAGATGCTGTTGCCAGAATACTATCTTTTACAGGATATAATGTTGAAAAAGAGTACTATGTAAATGACTCGGGCAGGCAGATAAAAACTTTAGGAACATCGGTGTTTTTAAGGTATAAATCCATTTTAGGTGTAGATGATCCTTTTCCTGATGATTGTTATCAGGGAGAGTATATTACAGATATTGCAAAAAATATTCATAGTGACAAAAAAGATGCTCTTTTAAAAATAGATGAAAATACTGCTGTCTCTTACTGTTCAAAAATTGCAGCAGAAAAAATTTTAACAGGAATAAAAAAAGATCTTAACTCCTTTGACGTTATATTTGATAACTGGTTCAGTGAACAGTCCCTGTTTGATTCAAACATTGTCAAAAAAACAATAGACGAGTTTAAAGAGCAGAAAATTATTTACGAAAAAGACGGTGCCCTATGGTTTAAAACTTCTGATTTTGGAGATGAAAAAGACAGGGTTGTTGTAAGAAACAACGGCATTACAACCTACTTTGCATCGGATATAGCATATCACAGGGAAAAATTTCTGCGGGGATATGATGAAATTATTGATGTATGGGGTGCAGATCACCACGGATATATCAATAGAATCAAGGCTTCCATAGAAGCTTCAGGCACCAGTGAAAAAAAATTCCATGTAATTTTGATTCAACTGGTAAATCTGCTCAGAAACGGAAAGCAAGTTGCCATGTCAACAAGATCAGGCCAGTTTATATCTTTAAAAGATGTTATAGATGAAGTCGGAAAAGATGCAGCCCGTTTTATTTTTCTGTCCAGACACTATGAAAGCCCGCTTGATTTTGACCTTGAAGTTGCAAAGAAAAAAACCAACGACAACCCTGTTTATTATGTTCAGTATGTTCATGCGAGGATCTCAAGTATATTAAGAAAAGCAGAAGAGACTGGCAAGATTGATTTTTCAACTTTTGATAACAATATTTCAGATCTCTTGTTAAATGAGATTGAAGAAATTCGTCTGATAAAAGCACTCTCTTTTTATCCTGATACTGTAAAAACAAGTGCTTTGCAAAAAGAACCCCATAAAATAACATTTTATCTCATGAACCTTGCATCACTTTTTCACTCTTATTACAACAAGCACAAGGTTCTTACAGATGATCCGAAAATTATGCAAAGCAGGCTTTACCTTGTTACAGCTGTATTAAAGACAATTAGAAACGGACTAACTCTTTTAGGTATATCAGCACCTAAGGCAATGTAGAAAGTAACATCGACAGGCTGTTACAAAACACTACTTTGTCCAATTTCTGCGTTAAAAAATAAATTTAATCCTCGGAATACAACGGGTATGCCTGCGGTTAAATTTATTTTTTTGCCTTGAACTTGAAGAAATTTTTATTCTGTAAAAGCCTGTCGACTTCATAGCTGACTGTATTATCGATACTTTATCAAAATATTGTAAAACATCAAGAAAAAAAGTAATAATTCATTGAAGACTGTATAACCGGTATGGACGGAGTATGGTTATTTGCATCGGGTACAACAAAGCATGAAAGTCTCGTTGCTGCGTTCAAACAATTTGGTAGATTTTCATATAAAACATACATGGCAGCTTTATCTGCCACAACAAAAATAGAAACTCTCATGATTACGGTTTGTTGGATAGAGTTTCATATAAAAAACTTATAAATAAAGCAGTATGGTTTTTTTATGTTAAAGAGTTATTGCGTTTTATTAAGTTATGGGTTACTTCTTTGTATTAATTACTTCTTTTCTTAGACAAAACTATATTTTTGATGTTACTTAGTGCGTGAACGAAAAGTTGAAATTTTTTTCAAGTACAAGGCGGGTGC
>JASFBI010000418.1 GCA_030149595.1 Desulfobacterales bacterium | reverse complement strand
AGATTTTTCAAAAGAGCTGAAATCAGAATTAACCAAATTAAGAGATACATCAAAAAGCCAGCGATATATGAATCTTGTATTTTTTTTAATTGTAGTTACAGGCGGTCTTACTGCTATAAAATTTATAATCGCAAAATCCATATCAAAACCATTACAAAATACTGTTTTTATGCTAAAAGACATTGCAGAAGGAGACGGCGATCTTACAAAAAAACTGGCTGTTAACAGCAGTGATGAGATCGGAGAACTATCAAAATGGTTTAACAATTTTATTACAAACCTAAAGGAAATAATCACCGATATAGCAGGAAATGCAGCTACATTAAACAATTCCTCCAATGACCTTTCCAAATTATCCGAATTTATGTCGGCCAGTGCAAATGAAATAGCTGAAAAATCCAATGGTGTAGCAGATTCTGCCAGCAATATGACACACAACATGCAGGCCGTATCAAACTCAATGGAAGAAGCATCAAAAAACACAAACATGGTTGCAACAGCAACAGAAGAGATGACAGCAACCATTAATGAAATAGCAAAAAATTCCGAAAAAGCCAGATCCATTTCAGAAAATGCAGTGAACCAGGCAAAAACTGCAACTCAAAGAATTGAACAGTTAGGGGCAGCAGCTCAAGAGGTTGGGAAAGTTACTGAAACAATAACAGAAATTTCCGAACAGACAAATCTTCTCGCTTTAAACGCAACAATAGAAGCAGCCCGAGCAGGAGATGCAGGCAAGGGATTCGCTGTTGTTGCAAATGAGATTAAAGAGCTCGCAAAACAGACCGCAGAAGCAACACAAAACATAAAAATCAATATAGAGGGCATTCAAAAATCCACCCATGGAACAGTGGATGATATTGGAAAAATTTCAAAAATTATTGATGAGGTCTTTGAAATTGTCTCCATTATAGCAACTGCTGTAGAAGAACAATCTGCTGTTACAAATGAGATAGCAGGCAATGTTGCCCAAGTATCTTCGGGTATAAGCGAAGTTACAGAAAAAACCGCTGAAAGCTTCACTGCAACTGAACAGATAGCAGAAGAGATCTCCCATGTAAACAGCGGAGTAAATGAAATAGCAAACAGCAGTTCCCAGATAACAGATAATTCTCAAAAACTGTCTGAACTTGCTGCCCAGTTAAATGGTCTGGTAGGTAAATTTAAAACTTAAAAATCCATAATTACTATATTGCATAATATCTTTTTGTGTTGTATGTGTAAAAAGTTAGTGAATGATAGACTTGGTTTTAATTAACAAATAACACACCCATTAAAATTTTTATAATAAGATATTAGAGACAGACAAATAATGAAAGAACTTATAATTAATAGGTCTCTTTCATGATTTGTTGTGGCCAAATTAATTTCCCAACGCAGAAATTGAAGAAAGTGGTGTTTTGTAACAACCTGTCAGCAGGCTCTTCGTCTCTATTGATTAATAAATATCAGCTTTATGTTTTTTCAATAAAACAGCACATGTATTTCTTTATAAAAAAAATTTTATAAACCTGTAGTTCTCCTAAAATCATATTTTCTGCTCTGGTACTATTTACAAAGCTTATAGATAAACCAACTTAACATAGGTCTACTTTTTTTTAACTCAATCAAAGGAGGACAGACTTTTCCATAAAAACCTGACCAAAAATATAAACTTGCTTGTTTACAAACAAATAAATAAGGAGAGATGAGATGAGACCAGTAAACACACTTTATGCAGTTTTTTTAGCGATAACCAGCAGTTTTTGTTCAAGCAGTCTATTCATACCACAAGCGTTTGCAGATGTGCAGATAATAGCAAACCAAGGCTCATCAGATGACAGCCTGTCAAAGAAAGATATAAAAAAGATTTTTTTAGGAAAAAAAACAAAGTGGGATAACGGCAAAAAAATAGTACTTGCTACCATGACAAAAGGGGATACCCACGCTGCTTTTTTAAAAAAGTATACTGGTAAAACAGAAGCACAGTTTAAAAATTTCTGGAAAAAACAGGTTTTTACCGGCAAAGGCCAGATGCCGAAAAAATTTGCAGACACAGAAAAAGTAATTGAGTTTGTAGCCAAAACACCCGGTGCCATAGGCTATATTGACGCAGGATCAGACGTTGGCAGCATAAAAAAAATAGATATCAAATAATAAGGGGGTAAAAAAATGAATAAAAAATATAACACTGTTTTTATGATTGCACTTACTATCTTTATGCTTTCCGGTATCTCCCATGGATACGAAGCCGGTTCCATAGAAATTCACGGATTCATTTCCCAGGGATATCTTCAGACTGACAATAACAACTTTCTTGCTGATACAAAAAAG
>JASFBI010000417.1 GCA_030149595.1 Desulfobacterales bacterium | reverse complement strand
AACCAGATAGATAAAAATATTGACTGCGGTTATGAGATAGCTTTGCTGATTCCTGATGCAGGTCAAAAAGATATTCACAATCTTGTACCGGGAAGCATAACTATTGATTACAGCAACAAAGACGATTTTTGTGAGAATGCTTTTCTTGCCGGGGCTAAAAAAGTTGTGGTTGCCCTGAAAGAAAAAAGAGGATCTTTTCCCATAAAAGAGTTGCTCAACTGCAGAACTCAAGGACTTGAAGTCCTTGAAGGCAGTACTTTTTATGAAATGTTGACAGGAAAGCTTCTTGTGACAAAAATTCATCCTTCATGGCTGATATTTTCAGAAGGATTCAGTAAATCTAAGATACGGACTTTTATCAAACGTCTTGAAGATATTATTATCTCCTCCATTATGTTAATTATGCTTTCGCCTTTGCTGATTATTACAGCCATTGTGATTAAACTTGATTCAAAGGGTCCTGTTTTTTTCTCCCAGGACAGGGTGGGTCAGGATAAAAAAGAGTATATGGTGCATAAATTTCGATCCATGGTGGAAGATGCAGAAAAAAGTACAGGTCCTGTCTGGGCCCAGGCAGATGATGACAGGATTACAAGGGTGGGTAAAGTTATTAGAAAATGCCGCATTGATGAACTGCCCCAGCTATGGAATGTGTTTAGAGGTAACATGAGTATGGTGGGTCCAAGACCGGAACGTAAATATTTTACCGATGATCTTGAAACCAGGATCCCCTATTATGCTGAACGTTTTAAGGTTAAACCCGGGGTTACAGGGTGGGCACAGGTTTGCTATGATTATGGAGCAACAGTGGAAGATGCCATAGAAAAACTCAATTATGACCTTTTTTATATAAAGAATTTGTCCATCACCCTGGATCTTGTTATAATTTTAAGAACTGTTAAAACAGTTTTATTTGGCAGGGGTGCCAGGTAGTGGTTCAGAGTCGCTTAAATACTGACTGACAACGTATCTGTGGGTGTAAACTTGCCCAGATACAAGGCGCAAATGCTTTTACAACCGGAGTGTACATTAGTACATGAGGATTGTAAAAGTATGAAGCAACGAAGTAGATGGGTGAGTTTACACCCACAGACTGTATAATAATCGATGTAATCGAAGGAGCGGAGCTATGTTTTTTTTCAAGAAAAACCAAAAAATATTTACCCTCATTGTGACCTATTTTTTAATATTAGCATTCTATATGCCTGCTGTTGCCATGGCTGAAGAGAGTGCAGCCGAATATAAAATAGGAGTTGGTGATATTTTACGCATCAATACCTGGCAGGAACCTGATCTCTCCCTCGAAGATGCCATGGTTAGAAGTGACGGCATGATAACCTTTCCTCTTCTTGATGATATCAAGGCAGAGGGATTAACCACCATGGAACTTAAAACTAAAATAGAAAAACAGCTTAAAGAGTATGTGGAAGCCCCCAATGTTACACTTACCCTTGCAAATCCGGTCAGCCAGAGGTTTTATATTCTTGGAGAAGTTATCAATACAGGAGAGTATCCCATAATTAAAAAAATAACTGTGATGCAGGCCTTTGCCCTTGCCGGTGGCTTTACAGAGTGGGCCTCAAAAAATAAAATTCTTTTAATAAGAAGAGTTGATGGCAATGAGCAGACCATTACCATAAGATATAAAGATATTTTAAAGGGTGATTTCAGCAAAGATATAGCTTTAATGGCGGATGATACAATTATTGTACCTTAATTCTATAAGTTATCAGCTATCAGTGTTCAGTTATCAGTCTGCTGTTGCTGAAAACTGATAACTGATAACTTTTTTAAAAAGGAGGATCATAAATATGTTAAATATAAACAAACCCGTAAATTTAATATTTGCCTTAATCAGCTGTGTTTTTTTATTGTTTCTAACATCATCTTCTTTTGCAGATGTCAGAACCCAGTTTATTCCTACTGTATCTATAACAGAAGAGTACACAGATAATTACAACCAGACAGAGAATAACAAAGATGATGAATTTTCTACCACATATTCTGCAGGCCTCTCCTATGGTGTTATAGGCAAAAACTGGGATATTTTTCTAAATTATAATCCTGCATATACAGATTATGAAGATTATGATGAAAATGATTCCTGGGCACATGCTGTCGGTCTTGACGGTCATGTCGAGATATCCCAGCATACAGGTCTGACACTATCCCAAAGCTTTTTAAGGGACAGGAGCCGGACTGTCAGGGCAAACACCTGGGAAGAGCACGATACAAATACTACAACAATAGAACTCCTCCATGATTTTGGGACGAGAGATTATATCAGTGTTGGATATACATACTCCTTTGATATTTATGATGAAC
>JASFBI010000416.1 GCA_030149595.1 Desulfobacterales bacterium | reverse complement strand
CAGGCAGCAGATATTTTTAAAAAAAAAGATGCTGTTAAAAAAAAGATTTTAGAGAGGAAAAAAAAAGAGTCTCCTGCTTTGGCAGCTACTTTTAAACACTCTTCTATATCCATTATAGATGTTATAGTTTTATTAAATATTTCCCGTACAGATAAAACTTTTGGTGTATTGGATGAAGATGGCATATATCAGATTTTATCTGAAGAGTGGGGACTGGTATATAGAAAAATTGATCCTTTAAAACTTGATTTAAATATTGTAACAACAATTATTCCACGTACTTTTGCAAAAAAACACGAGGTGCTTCCCCTTGATATTAAAGATGGAAGGCTTACAGTCGCAGTTTCTGATCCGTTTAATCAGGAAGTTATAAGTGATATTTCAAAGGTCAGCCAGATGATGGTTGATGTTGTTATGAGTACAAGATCTGATATTGTTAAGGTAATAGATGAGTTTTATGGCTTTAAAAGATCGCTTGTTGCAGCCGAAAGTCAGGTTGAGGGACCTGCTGTTGACCTTGGAAATTTAGAACAGTATGTTAATTTAAAAAATCCTGAAGAGTTTTCTGCAAATGATCAGCATATTGTTATAGCTTTAAACCATCTTCTCTCCTATGCTTTTGATCAGAGAGCGAGTGATATTCATATTGAGCCTAAGAGAGATCAGAGTGTTGTCAGAATGAGAATAGACGGGGTGCTTCACTCTGTATATGAACTGCCAAAAAAAATTCACAGAGCAATTGTAAGCAGAATAAAAAATCTCTCAAGACTTGATATGGCAGAAAAAAGAAAGCCCCAGGATGGAAGGATTAAAACAAAAAAAAGAGATGTTGAGGCAGAAATTCGTGTCTCTACTCTGCCTGTAGCTTTTGGTGAAAAAGTTGTTATGCGTATAATGGATCCTGATGTACTTTTTCAGGATGTTTCAAAGCTTGGTCTGACAAGTACAGATATGCCTGAATTTTTAAAGCTGATAAAAAAGCCCCATGGAATAATTCTGGTTTGTGGACCCACAGGAAGCGGTAAGTCAACTACACTTTACTCCACCCTGTCCCGTATTTCAAATTCAGAAATAAATATAACGACAGTGGAAGATCCCATAGAGATGATCCATGAAGATTTTAATCAAATAGCTGTTAATCCTCTTGTTGGAATAACTTTTGGAAATATTTTAAGAAGTATATTAAGACAGGATCCAGATGTTATTATGATTGGTGAAATGCGGGATCTTGAGACAGCTGAAAATGCAATCCAAGCTGCTATGACAGGGCATCTTGTGTTGTCTACACTGCATACAAACGATGCTCCTTCGTCGATTACAAGACTTTTGGATCTTGGTGTTCCCTCGTTTCTGGTACATGCCACACTGCTTGGAGTAATTGCCCAGAGGCTGCTTAGACGAATCTGTATTCACTGTAAAGAAGAATTTTTTATTGATTCTGAAAAACTATCAGAGATGGGGCTTGATATAAAAAAGTCTGGAAAAATTAAGCTGTACAGAGGATGCGGCTGTACAAAATGTAGAAATACAGGCTACTTAGGAAGGATAGCTATATTTGAGATTTTACCTGTTACAGATGATATAAGGAGTGTTATTACAGAGAAAACAGATATTGGTGTTTTAAGAAAAAAAGCAATTGATTTAAGGATGGTAACACTGCGTCAAAATGCTGTTATTAGCCTTTTAAAAGGTGTTACCACATATCAGGAAGTAGTTAGAGTGACATGGTAGTATTAGTATGCTATAAGCCAACTTTTTTGTCTGACAGAGGGATTGATGAAAAATCCAGATCGGCCTCATGGCCGTTGGTATCATGTTTTTCAGCCTGAACTATACAATCCATATTTTCTCCGGAATTAATCATTTCAGGATTTTTAAATCCTGCGGAGATAAGATCTGAGGCCACTTCATCAAATGTATATGTTGATCCTGAAGGGGTTGAGACAAGCATATTTATGGCAAAGATAGCTCCTCCGTTAGGAGATGTTCTTGTTTTATCCATTATGTGATCACGTATCCAGATTTTTCCGCCTGGTAAAAGAGCATTGTAGCATTTTTTAAAAAATTCAATGTTCTGTTTTCTGGAGTTTTGATGGATTATAGCAGATGCCCATACAAGATCATGGCCCGTTGGAAAGTCTGTGGTATAAAAATCACCAGGAACAAAATTTACTCTTGGGTAAAGTCCCTCTTTTTTTATTCTTTTTTTTGCAAGATCAATTACATCAGGCAGGTCAAATATAGTGGCTTTTAAATTTTTTACTTTTTTTAAAATTGCAATAGTATCAGTTCCTGATGCTGAGCCTACATCAAGAAGGTTTTTTGCCCAGACAGGATTTAG
>JASFBI010000087.1 GCA_030149595.1 Desulfobacterales bacterium | reverse complement strand
ATAGCTGTGTGAGACGCTACCAGCAGAACTCCCCTGCCTGGAAACTTCCCCCTGCCGAGTCCCACCGCAGCCACCGAACCAGCCAGCACAGCAGCAAACGTTGCAGTTACCGAACAGATAAGCGTAACTCGCACGCAATCCAGAACGTCCGCGTCCATTTCCCAAAGCAGCTCAAACGCTTTGACCAGTGCGTTTTCACTCATCTATTTGGCGTCCTCATCACAGCTAGGGTAAAATACCGTCTGCTGCAAAAGGACAATATGCCCTTGCCAGCTCCAAAGGTTTTACCTCATATGCTCCTAAGGCAAGAGAAGGATAGGCATTCATAGTTGTTGAAAACTGAAATTTTTTTGCTGTTTGAATAATTTTACCAAGCCCTGTATTAATAGCTATATTTACTGTGGCTATATTTAAAGATTTTGACAAAGCCTCCCTTAAGCTGACTGTTTTTTTTGATGTTTTATATGAATTTTTCGGGTGCCACAATCTGCCTTCAATAACCATAGGCTCTATCTCATTTGATATAAGTGTTGAAGGAGAATACTCATCTAACGCTGATAGATAAACAAAAGGTTTAAATGCACTGCCAGGCTGCAGTTTTGCTGAAGTTATCCTGTTGAACTGACTCTGCCCATAATCTTTTCCACCAACCATTCCAAGAATATCTCCTGTCTTAGGAGACATGACAATAACTGCCCCCTGAAGCCTGTTTTGTCTATCATTTTTTAAAGACGGAAATTTTCTCTCCAACCGTTTTATACCCGATACAAGTGCTTTTTCAGCAGCTCTTTGAACCTGGGTATCTAAAGTTGTACAAATAAAAAGCCCTAAATCCTTAAGGTCTTTTACTGTATATAAATCTGCCAGCTGTTTTGCCAGATATTGAGAAAAATAAGGTGCTTTTCTTACATATTTTTTAAATCCCGATGTAATAACAGGCTTTTTTACTGTATTATCAAGCACCTGTTTTGTAATCATTTTATTATTAAACATAGCTTGAAGAACAAAATCTCTTCTTTTTTTGGATCTTACAGGGTTTTTATAGGGAGAATAATAGTTGGGAGATTTAATTAATCCTGCAATAACTGCAGACTCCTCTAAAGTTAAATTTTTTGCATGTTTACCAAAATAAAAAACAGAAGCCTCATCAATACCATTTATAGAAACAGCTCCTTTTTGTCCAAAATAAATCTCATTTAAATATATTTCAAAAATCTCATCTTTTCCATACTTTAAATCAATAACCAAGGATAAAAACAGCTCTTTTAATTTTCTCAAATAAGTTCTTTTGTGGGTTAAAAAAAAATTTTTTGCAAGCTGCTGTGTTATCGTAGAACCGCCCTGCCGTATATCAAAGTGTTTTATATTTAAATAAAAAGCTCTTAATATTCCTTTTATATCTATTCCAAAATGAGAATAAAAATTTTTATCTTCAGCTGATATTACTGCATTTTTTAAGTACTCTGGTATTTTTTTTATGGAAACCAGATGACGCTGTTCATAATCTTTTCCAAAAAATCTAAAAACCTCTTCTGGTTCAATCTCTAAAATTAGAACAGACTTTTTTGTACTTATATTTACTATTGATACAATACTTTGATTTTTTAAAATAATTTTCACAAAAAAGCCATCTCTTTTAAAAAAAGGCAGATCTATATCTTTTAAAAATATCAATATTTTATCTGATAAAAAAAGTACCTCCCCTTTTTTCTCAGGCATATTAAAAACCTCTTTATACAAAAGAGTTTTTAATTTCTCCTTAAACAGACTTTTATTAATCTTTTGACCTGGATACATAAGCGTTGTATCAGAATAAACAGTTGTGGGTACAGACCATTTTCTACCTGTAAATTTCTCTTCAACTATATTAGAGTAATAGTAAAAAATACAACTAAAACAGACAGATAAAACCATACACAGTATAAATAGTACAGATACAAGCTTTTTAATTTTATTCATTAATAATACACCAAGATTAACTATCATCCATAAAAAATATACACGACAGGCTGTTACAAAACACTACTTTGTCCAATTTCTGCGTTAAAAAATGAACTTCTCATGATTACAGTCTGTTGGACGGAGTTTCATATAAAAAAATATTATTGTTTATTACATTTAATTGACTTTTTTTTTATTGTATGAAACGATCATTTTTTATTTTTTTATTCATATTTTACCATATTTCTTACATAACAGGAGTAAAAATATGTTACAAGCTGTTTTCATGATGGGTAGTCTTGGATTAATTATCGGAGTTGTCCTTGCGGCTGCTTCAAAAATTTTTTACGTTTATGTTGATCCTTTAGTGGAAGCAGTTGATGATGCTCTGCCTGGTGCTAATTGCGGCGGCTGCGGATTACCGGGATGTGCTGCAAATGCTGAAGCTATTGTAGCCGGAACAGCTGCTCCAGACTCATGTGTTGCAGGTAGTGATGAGCTTGCTGATCAGATAGCACAACTTTTAGGAGTCAGTGTTGAGGCAAAGGAGCCTGACATTGCAAAACCAGGGTGTACCTACGGCGTAAATGATGCAGAAATCAAATATCTCTATTCGGGAATTAATGACTGCCGGGCTGCTGATCTTCTTTTTTCCGGAATGAAAATTTGTAATATAGGCTGCCTGGGTCTTGGTACCTGTGTCAGAGCATGTCTTTTCGGAGCTTTAAAAATAGGAGAAAACGGTCTGCCTGTTGTAGATGAAGCTCTTTGTACAGGATGCGGAAACTGTGAAAAAGCATGCCCAAAAGGTATAATCAATCTCTCCTCTGTAACAAGAAGAATCATAAGAGAATATACTATAAACAACTGCACAACACCATGCCAGAGAGCCTGTCCTGCTGGAATAAATATTAAAGATTACATAGCTCACATTGCAGATGGTAATTATAATGAAGCTGTCCAGGTAATAAAAGAGAGAAATCCTTTCCCATCAATTATAGGAAGAATTTGTCCCAGACCATGTGAGGATGAGTGCCGCCGCAAACATGCAGATGAGCCTGTGGCTATCAATTTTCTCAAACGTTTTGCAGCAGATTATGAAAAAGAGAATCAAAGAGTTATTCCTTTTAAAGCTCCTGATACAAATAGAAAAATAGCTGTTATCGGTGGTGGTGTTGAAGGACTGTCCACTGCTTTTTTCTCAGCAAGACTGGGGCATAGCCCTGTTGTCTACGAAGCCTCACCTGTTTTAGGCGGACTTCTTAGAACTGCAATAGCAAAAAACAGACTTCCCTCGGAAATTTTAGACTGGGATATTGCAGGAATTATTGAAACAGGGGTACTGACAGAAACCAATAAACGCTTAGGCGAAGATATAACCATTACCTCTTTATTTAAAAATGGATTCCAGTCTGTTTTTCTTGCCACAGGAGGATGGGACAGCCGTCTTGTCCAAAATAGAGCAGGCAGACCAAACAATGCTGTTTCCGGTCTCATGCTTTTAATTGATCTGTTAAAAGAGCCTTCCAAAATAAAATGTGGTAAAAAAGTTGTTATTTCCGACAGTGGAAAACTTACATTAGATGCTGTTAAATCATGTAAAAAACTCGGAGCAAAAAATATTACTGTTATCTTTAAAGAGTCTGAAAACAGCAGTTCTTTAAATAAAGATGAGATAGATCTTGTAAAAACAGAAGGTGCATCAATTGTTTTTGAAAAAACAATAACCAAAATATCAGGTAAAAATGATAATATCACCAGTATCAAATACACAAATTTAACAGCAGACACCACTTGTAAAAATATTGATACTGATACAGTCATATTTTCATCGGGACGAATTCCAGAATTGATTTTTTCTCTGGAAAAAACTGATGAATCCAAACCTTCTGAAACTGAAAATGGACATGTTTTGTGGGAAGCTGTATCTCCCTCTAAAAAACCTGTTGATCAACAACAGACTGGCTTTTTTGCAAAAGATGACAGCCTTTCAGATTTTGATGCTGCCATAAAAGCTATTTCCGCAGGTCGAAGAGCAGCAGCAACCATACATCAGCTTATGTACGGTATTTCTATTGAACCACAGGATAATTTAATTACAGAAAACACTGTGATCCAAAATGTATATGAACTGGAAAATATAAAACAGATACCGAGAGAAATAATGCCCTTGTCTACTTTTTCACAAATAGCCGAAGGTGCTGAAATTGAAAAAGGTTTTACAGAAGATATGGCTAAAAAGGAAGCAGGCAGATGCCTTAAGTGCGGGCTTATTTGTTATAAACAATCATAGGGATACAGGAATATGGAAAATTGTTCCATATTCCTGCTTTTTTAAAAAACAGATCAAAGTAAAATTTTACACATATTTTTATGGCAACTGAAAAAGGTATAATTACAAAAGTAAGTTTTAATAAACAGACAGCATGGATTAAAACACAAAAATCATCATCATGTGCTGCCTGTGCTTCAAGGGATATGTGTCAGGGCGATAGCAGTGACAATAATGATAAAGATATTGCTGCTATAAATACAGCATTGGCTAAAAAAGGAGATTTCGTAGTTATAAGGTTTGCATCTGCTTCATTTTACAAAGCAACACTGCTTATCTATATAGTACCTGTTTTTTTTCTCATGGCAGGAGCTATAACAGGACACAAATTATCTGTTTATACTGCATTTTCCCAAACTGCTGTTTCCATTGCGGCAGCACTTTTATTTTTTTTTATCTCCCTTGTATTTGTAACAAAAACAGGAAGAAATCTGAGTAAAAAAAAAGAGTATCAACCTGAAATTATCAGAATTGTACCCCATAGAGATAATACCGAAGAGAAACCACCAGAAACAGATATGTGCAACAAAAAAGCTTAGCACACTTATACTCTTTCTGTCATGATTAAAACTTATTTGATCTGTGTATTTAAAGTTACTTATAAGATAATAATAAAAATAAAACCTTTAAATAACAGCAAATTATAAAACTGTTCTCTAATAAAATCAACAGGTTAGAATAGTAGCATTCATTAAAAAGGGAGTTGTTCAAAGGTCTTCTTAACTTTTAACAGCCCTGTTTTCTCTATATGTATAGACCTCCCCCTTGTAATTATGAATAACCATCTCTTTGTCAGTAATTTTTTTTATATATTGAGGCGTTAGGGGAATTTTACCACCTCCTGAGGGCAGATCAAGCATATAATGCGGCAGGCAAATTCCAGAGATATTACCCCTTAAGAATTTCATTATATCAAGTCCTGTATTTATTGATGTTTTAAAATGAGCAGTACCTCTGATCTGATCCATATGGTGAAGATAATAAGGTTTTACTCTTATCTCTATTAATCTTTCTAAAAGTTTTTTCATAATTACCGGATCATCATTTATATTTTTCAGAAGAACTGTCTGGTTTCCCAAAAAAATACCCGCATCTGTAACAAGATTACAGGCTGTTTCAGCTTCCCTTGTTATTTCAAATATATGATTAAAATGAGTAATAATGTATAAAGGCTGATATCTTTTTAAAACAGATACAAGATTTTTTGTTATACGATGGGGCAAAGTGCATAGTACCCGTGAATGTATTCTTATAACTTTTACATGGGAAATATGACTGATGCGGTCTAAAATCATCTCCAGGCAATCATCTTTAAGTAATAAAGGATCCCCGCCTGAAAGGATAACTTCATTGATTGAGTTGTTTTTTGAAATATACCTAAGCCCTGTTTCAATGGTTTTTCCTGTAACAGCAGATTCCAGACCTATTCGTCTTTTTCTCATGCAAAACCGGCAATACATCGCACACCTGTTTGAAACAAGAAAAATTACTCTTGCAGGATACCTGTGAATAATATTTACTACAGGGGACTGAAGATTTTCATTTAACGGATCATCTGAAGTGTATTCACAATTATTTAATTCAGATACAGATGGAACAGCCTGCAGCCATAAAGGGTCATTTTTTTTTACAATAAGGGAGAGATAATAAGGATTTATAAACATAGGATATTTTTTTATAACACTACTCAAAAATAAATCTTTATTATTAAAATATTTTAAAAACTGTTTTTCTGTAATAACACTATTATTTAAAAGATGCTCCCAGTTTTTATAAAATTTACCATTATAATTCATAAAAACTGATTATAGTGATAATCAGTTAAAGTCAAGTTTCATCTCTCTAACAAAAAAACGGTACTCTGTATAACCAGCATGCCATGTTTGATATCCTTCCATATACTGACTTCTTCATTATAAAAAAAACTCTCTTTCTTAGGTGTTTCGGCATTCTAAAATTGCCTGGGAATATTTATTTCATTGCAATCTTAGAATTGTTTTAAAAATCGAGTGGACTCTTTGCATCTTTAATGATTCTTGACCTCACCGTGTGGGTATAGATCCTTGTCGTTCTGACATCACTGTGTCCCAACATCTCCTGTATCGTCCGGATATCATAGTTGGCCGCCAGGAGATGGCTGGCAAAACTATGCCGGAAGGTGTGGGCACTTGCCCGTTTAAGAATTTTTGATTTGTTCACTGCCCGTTTAATTGCTTTCTGGACATGGGTTTCATGCAGGTGATACCGCCTGTATTCATTTGTTTCTGCAACAAAGGTCAAGGTCTTAGCCGGAAAAAACCATTGCCATATCAGCTCTTTGGGAGCATTTTTATACTTCTCTTCAAGCCTGTCCGGCATAAAAACACCGGAATAACCGCCTTTCAAATCGGCCTCATGCAGTTCAATCACCTGATTCACTTGATTCTGTAAGGCATCACTGATGGATTCCGGAAGGGGAACCGTTCTGTCCTTTTTGCCTTTTCCATCATGTATGGTCAGCACATGATGATCAAAATTAAAGTTGTGAATTCTCAGTTTCATGCATTCCGACAGCCGAAGGCCGCAACCATAAAGCATTTTCACAATAAGATCATATGGATATTGCATATTTTGAAGAATACGATCAATCTCCTCCCAGGAAAGGACAACCGGAATATA
This sequence comes from Desulfobacterales bacterium, assembly GCA_030149595.1. Classification (GTDB taxonomy): domain Bacteria; phylum Desulfobacterota; class Desulfobacteria; order Desulfobacterales; family DAOWNP01; genus DAOWNP01. The sequence goes on along the minus strand of JASFBI010000087.1, from coordinate 417 downwards.
GGGTTTCCTTTTTGCCCGGACAACGCCTTCGATCTTTCCGAATTCTTTTTTAAGTACGTGCCTGAAAAAAAACAATAATGCGTTGAAAGCCTGATTCTGGGAAGAGGCAGAGACTTTTTTATTCACCGCAAGAAAAGTTAAAAATACCTTCACATCATCAGGAGTCAAGTTTTCCGGCAATTTATTTTTAATAAAATAACGCAATTTCTCCGCCCACAGGGAATATGCCTTTAATGTTTTTTTTGAGTAATGTCGGACCGTAATTTCATTTTTAAGTGCTTCAATGGCAATGGCCCATGCGTCTGGTTTCTCATCTGGGACATATTCCTTTGTTTCCTCCCGTACATGGTGTGCCTGGTGCCGGGGAGAAGCCGTAGCGGGTTCTGGGCTTAAGCCGAAATAGTATAATTTCACCGC
>JASFBI010000086.1 GCA_030149595.1 Desulfobacterales bacterium | reverse complement strand
AGTTGATACTGTTACTGGAGGTAAGACGTGTGCTCTTCCGAGCTCCTGGATGAATTAGTAGTAAGATTAGGAAAATGCTGGCAACCTGTGCCTGGAGACAAAATAAACGGCAAAATTACAAATGGAAGTGGTGTTATCGTTAATAGAACAAACGGTAAAAACACGTTAAAAATGAGTTTTGAACGGCGAATTGATGTGGCCTGGAACAGGCAAATGCCTGATATAGAATATCCCGTAAAAATTAAAATCAAATCGCTTGATAAACTGGGGCTTCTTGCAGAAATAGCATCAAATATAAGTAGGTCAGAGTCAAATATTTTAAGTTCACAAACAGAAATTCAAAGTAATTATCAGGTAGACAGCTATTTTACTTTATCTGTTAAAAGCACAGAACATTTATTAAAAATAATTAACAGTCTAAAAAAAATTAAAGCCATTCAAGAGATTACAAGAGTAAATTAGGGGGTTACACAACTATAAATTTAAATTCAAGGAACGGGGGAGAATGGAACAACTTTTACAACTATAGTCTGCCTGTTAAAGCAATTTAATCCCCGTTCCTAAACAAGAAATATAAATTTTTACTAAAAATCAAGTTTCTATCCATAAATCTTTTGTGTTTTGAAAAATAAAACTTCTATCTGACACAAAAATTGACAAAAACACATTTTAAATACGGCTTATAATTTATTTAGCTTTTATAACCAAGCCTGATTTTATACAACTTGTACACGCATTGATTTTTTTTACTCTACCTTTATAAAGGGCATGTACTTTCTGAAGATTAGGATTAAACCTTCGTTTTGTAACATTATGTGCATGACTTACATTATTACCTACCAAAGGTTTTTTTCCACATATTTCACACATCTTAGACATAGTAACTCTCCTTATTCTGATATTGATAACTATGAGTTAGTACACCAATAAAATGAATGTGTAAAGCATTTTTTTACAAACATTTCTTATAAAAAAATCCACTCAAAAAGATATTTTAAATTTTAACTCAATTACTGATCTTTTTATCACATAAAGCAATATAATAAAGTGCCTTTTCATGAAAGGTACCAACATCAGGAAATTTAACAAGTACAGATTCAAAGCGTTTTAAAGCTGCCATATAATGCTTTGATTTATAATAAAACTTTGCAATATAAAATTCATGTTCAGCAAGATCAGAATTTATTTTATGCATATGTGCTTTTGCCATTTTAGAATGTTTATCTTCAGGATATTTATGAATAAGTGTATTAAAGGCAACCAGGGCTTGTTTAGTATTTGTCATGTCTCTATCAACAGAACATGTCTGCTCAAAATAACATAAACCTATCTGATAAATAACATACGGTATTGCTTCATTTTTTGGATGTAAATCCATAAACCCTGTATACGCTATAATAGCTTCCTGGTATTTAGATAAATAATAATGGGAATCAGCAATTTTTAATTCTGCTAATTTTGTAAATTTACTAAATGGGTACCAGTCTTTTAAATTTTCAAAACATAAAACAGCCTCGTTATAATTTCCTTTTTTATATTCTGCCATACCCTCTTTGACAAGTAAAGCAGAAGATTTCTCTTCTGCTTTATTCATCCATGAACAACCGGATGTAAATAAAAAAAGCATATAAAAGAAACAAACAATATATTTAATTCTCATAATAAATTTATTTCAGGTTTATTACAATTTAGTAAAAAAGAGTTATAAATTGTTGAAATTAATTTTCCTTTTTTGCAATTTTGCTAAATTATACTATTTATAGCTTCTTCAAGTTTTGTTTTAGGTACAATACCAATAATTTTATCCACTACATTCCCATCTTTTATAAATATAAGGGTAGGAATAGAGCGGATTTCGTATTCACCAGGAGTGGATGGATTCTCGTCCACATTGCATTTTCCTATTTTAATTTTACCTGCATATTTGTTTGCCAGCTCTTCAATTTTTGGGGCTATTGCTTTACATGGTCCACACCAGACTGCCCAAAAATCTACAAGTACAGGCACGTCTGAATTAATAACTTCTTGTTCAAAATTACTGTCTGTAATCTCTATAATTCCTTCTGCCATAATAATATTTCCTTTATATTAAAAATTGACCAATAAAAACTGATAAATATACTAAAATTTATCGTACATATGCTTAGTACCTGAACGAAAACTATTTTTTTCGTTCAGTCTTTCTGTCAGATCAAAATTATAATCCTTAAAATATGGAAATGTTTTTCTGTGGTTTAAATTTTGATCTTCCTTGACTTTGACAAAAAAATCACAGTTTTCATTTGGACACTACTTATATCATTTAATATAGAAAGGTAAGAAGGATTTGTCAACTAAAGGCAACTCAAATTTTACTATTTAAAATTTTGGAGGATTTTTTTAAAAACTTTAAAAAAAGTAACTATCTTAATTTTGTATAAGCTCTTTTTCTCTGGCAAGTCTTACGTATTTTAATCTCTTTGAAATTTTTTTTAAAGCTTTTATATTTGAAAAAGCTATGTTCTCACTGAATTTATTAATTATGAAAGAAGGAATTCTTCCTCCAGGCTCTATATGCATCTGGCAAATAAAATAGGTCAAATTTTTAGAAACTCTTTTAAAGTACCACTTACCCTTCATCTGTTTAATTCTAATATTATATGAAGATGCTGGTACAGATAAATCATCAACAGCAGAAAAATAACTTAAATATACCCCATTTAACAGATCACTAAACATAGTAGTTTTTATCACCACATCTCTGTTTGCCACAGGCCATGGCATATCTAATGCGTGATAAAAAATAAATCCATCTTCATCTCTTTTAATAAGCGACACATCTTTATTAAAAGCCATCCACTCACTTTGTGCAGAAACGTCTAAAAGAACTTCGTTGATTATTTCCACAGAGGTATTAATAAAGGTAACAGCCTTAAACTCATCTATTGCAGAATCAATTACATCTCTTTTAAATACCTGTATTCCATCATTTTTTTTAACCAATTCCCAGTCACTTCCATAAACTCTACCTGATGTCACCGGTAAAACCAAAAAAATAGATACCAATATATATAAAAAATTAAAATATTTTCCCATCGTAGTTTTTCCTTTTTGGAAGCAGGTAAAAGGTAAAAAACACGTATAGTAAACATCGGTTTTGAGAAAGATCTCTGTTCTTTTTTATAAAATCAGAAACATCCTCTATAATGAAAATATTATAGAGGATGTTTCTGATTGTCAATTATAAATTAATTTTATTACTTTAAATAGAATTTGATACTATAAAAAAGTGGAGAAAATTTGATATTTTAACTAAGAGAGGCAAGAGATTTTTAAAAATAATTTTTTCGCCTTGAACCTGAAGAAAATTTTGCTTTGTAACAACCTGTTGGCAAGCTGTTACAGAGCAAAAGTCTACCCACTTTATACGATAGCTAAAAAATACAAAGAAAAACCACAAAGGCTCTATTTTGTATTTTTTTCTAAAAGAACCTTATGGCTTAAACGAATTTTACCATCTCCAGTTACTTCAATTATTTTAACTTTAATTTTATCCCCTTCTTTAACAACATCAGAAACTTTTTTTACATGGTAATTAGCTAATTGAGATATATGCACCAGACCTTCTACCCCAGGTTTTATTTCTACAAAAGCACCAAAATCCATGTTTTTAACAACAACACCTTCATGAACAGTTCCAACTTCAGGTTCTGATACTATATCCATAATCCTTTCTAAAGCATTTTCACCATCAATACTGTTTTCGGCAAAGATTTTGACAATACCAGAATCATCAATTTCAATCTGGGCATTGGTTTCACTTTGCAATGCTCTGATAACTTTTCCACCAGGTCCGATAATATCACGAATCTTATCTTTTTTAACCTCAACAGAATATACCTTTGGAGCATATAATGATATCTCTTTACTGGGCTCTTTTTTAGCATCAATCATCTTTTCAAGAATATGCATGCGTCCTGATTTTGCCTGATCAAGGGCACTTTTCAAAAGATCCCTTGAAAGCTCCGGTATTTTAATGTCCATCTGGAGAGCAGTAATACCTTCCTGTGTTCCTGCAACCTTAAAATCCATATCACCTGTATGATCTTCATCTCCCAGAATATCAGTTAGAATAACAACTTTATCCCCTTCTTTTACCAGTCCCATGGCGATTCCAGCGACTGGTTCTTTAATTGGGACTCCTCCATCCATCAGACTAAGACAACCTGCACAAACTGTTGCCATGGATGAAGATCCATTTGATTCTAAAACTTCAGATACAATACGTATTGTATAATCAAAATCCTCTTTTTTGGGTAATATTTTTTCCAAAGCTCTTAATGCCAAAGTTCCATGGCCTATATCTCTCCTGCTTGGAGATCCTACACGCTTTACTTCCCCAACAGAAAATGGGGGGAAATTATAATGGAGCATAAATGATTTAAACTCTTCTCCAGCCAGAGAATCAATTCGTTGTTCTGATCTGCCTGATCCCAATGTCAAAATACCGAGAACCTGAGTTTCTCCACGTGTAAAGAGTGCACTTCCATGAGTTCTAGGTAGAATAGAGGTTTCACAGGAAATAGGTCGTACCTCATCAAATGCCCTTTTGTCTATTCTTGTATTTTGCTCTAAAATAAGATTCCTGGATATCTTTTTTTTAATTTCACTATAAATACCGGAAACTTCATCCCGTCGTTCTTCATACTCTGGTCCAAGACTGTCAAAAGCTTCTGATTTTATTGCCGAAAGAGCTTTGGAACGCGCTATTTTATCAGAGATAACAATAGCTTCAGTGACTTTAGAAGTAACCATCTCTTTAAGCTTTTCATAAAGCTCAATATCTTTTTCAGGAGGCTCAAAAGATCTTTTGCCAACTCCGGCAAGCTCCTTTAATTTTTCCTGAAGTTCAATAAGGGGCTGCATTTTTTCATGCCCAAAATATATTGCTTCAAGCATATCTGCTTCACTTACAATATTACTTTCCCCTTCAACCATCACAATTCCTGTTTTCGAACCAGCAACAATAATATTAATATCACATTTTGCATACTCATCTACTTCAGGGTTAATTTTTAATATACCGTCAATTCTGCCTACTCTTACACATGCAATCGGACCATTAAAAGGGATATCAGATATTACAAGAGCAGCTGAAGCACCAACCATTGCAATAACATCAGGGTCATCTTTTTTATCTGTTGATAAAACAGTTGCTATTACCTGGGTCTCAAAATTATATCCATCAGGAAACAGCGGCCGGATAGGCCGGTCAATCAATCTTGCTGTTAATGTCTCTTTTTCACTTGGCCTTCCAATTTCACGGCGAAAGTAATTCCCTGGAATTCGACCTGCAGCATAAATTTTTTCCATATATTCTACAGAAAGAGGAAGAAAATCAATAGATTTCGCCTTTACCTCTGAAACAACAGTAACCAGAACAATTGTTTCTCCATATTGAACCACCACAGACCCAGACGCCTGTTTAGCTAATTTCCCCGTCTGAACACTTAAGGTTTTCCCCCCAAGATCTGCCTTTAACGAATATTCCATTCTTATCTCCTCTTAAATCACCTCAATTTCTACCGCAAAATCACACTTCACTATCTTCTTAATCCAAGATCTTCAATAAGAATTCTATAGCGTTTAACATCACTGTTTTTAATATAATTTAATAAACGACGCCGTTTTCCTACCATCACAAGCAAACCTCTTCTGGAGTGATGGTCTTTTTTATGAATCTTAACATGTTCTGTAAGATAAGAAATCCGATGGGTTAAAATAGCAATCTGAACCTCTGGTGACCCAGTGTCTGAGTCATGCAATTTAAATTTATCTATCATCTCACGTTTGCTATCTACTGTCAAAACCACTTTAAAAGCCTCCATGTTTTTTTATTGATAATTAATTTGCTAATATAGAAATCAATTACAAAGTAGCATATTTTTATCTATAATCCATTAATAATGGAAAACACCATAATATTTAAATATTCCATGTTTTTCATTATCATGCACAATCGCAATTAAGTTTTTTTCCTTGTTCAAAATCTTTATAAAGCCTTCTGTTTTACAAGAAGAGATAATCCCATCCTGTTTTGTCAAAACAATACCATGCCTGATTTTTTCAGTCAAAGCATTACTTGCAATATATTCATCCATAAATGGCAGTGCATCAGACAAGCTAATGCTTTTTTTCTGCAAATCACCTTGTAACGATATTTTCTTTACTTCTTCAAGAGTTATTGCATCGTTAATAGAAAAACCACAGCTTTCGGTTCGTTTTAATTTTACCAAATGGGCACCACAACCCAATTCTCTACCAATATCAAAGCATATAGTCCTAATATATGTTCCCGATGAACAATCAACTTCAAAACTTATTTTAGGTAACTGAATATTTGTTATACAAAGCCTTGAAATACAAACATCTCTTGGAGGTTTTTGTATAAACTCTCCCTTTCTGGCAAATTTATACAGTGGAATACCATTGTGTTTTAAAGCTGAATAAGCCGGTGGTATCTGTTTAATATTGCCTTTAAATTTTTTAAAAACTGACTTTAATTTCTCATGGGAAAACAGAGTAACATCAGACTCAGATATAACCTTCCCTAACATATCCTGCGTATCCGTTTCTACACCTAATTTTAATTCAGCTTCATATTTTTTAGTTCCAGTTAAAAAAAACCTGGCAAGTTTAGTCCCCCTGTTTATACAACAAACTAAAACCCCTGTGGCCATTGGATCAAGGGTTCCTGTATGACCTATTTTTTTTATGTCCAATATTTTTTTAAGACGGGAAACAACACCTGCAGATGTAATTTTTTCAGGCTTATTTATAATTAATATCCCATCCATGCTGCAAAAAGCTCCAGTAAAAATTAAGCTACTCTTCTTCTTTAATCTTTTTGAGAAGTGAATCCATTTTAGATCCATAATCAAAAGATTCATCATAATAAAATTTCAGTTCCGGCATATAACGCAACCCCAACTGCCTTGATATAGTTTTTTTAATATAGCCTAAAGCACTAAGAAACCCTTTTTTAGCATCTGCTATACTTTTCCTGTTTCCTCCATGGACAACATAATATATATAAGCAAGTTTTAAATCACTGGTCATCTTAACAGATGAAATTATTGCATTATCTAACCTCGGATCTTTTATATTTTTTAATAAAATATCCGAGACTGTCTTTTGAATTTGCCCGCCTACTCTGTCGGCACGTAAAAAAGGTTTCATGGATTTTAAGTATCTCCTCTTTAGTCTCAGGGCAAAATAAAAATAATCTAAAAAAATTATTTAAGTGTATTATCATATAACCGGCATGACCGGAGTATGGTAATTCGCATCGGCCACAACAAAAATTGAAACT
>JASFBI010000415.1 GCA_030149595.1 Desulfobacterales bacterium | reverse complement strand
CAAGAATATCTGCTTTTTCATACAGAGCAGCAAGGCTTTTAAGTGTTGTAAGCCCTGTAAAATTAAAACATTTCCCATGCATCATGGATATAATTTCAGAGACTGCATCTCTATCTGAATCTCCACCAGTAAAAATAATCTGAGCATTAAAGTCTTTTATAATTTTATCTGAAAGAGCTGCAAACTTTTTTTTACTCCACAGTTTTGTTTCCCATGTGGCCTGGGGATTTATACAGATAATTCTCTTTTTGGGATCTATTTTTTTTTTATCAAAAAGCCGGTCAATTTCCAGTTTGTCATTTTCTGATACACTCAATCCATACTCTACCCTGTCTGCTTTAATCCCAATGGCTTCAAGCAGCATCAATCCCCTTTTAAGGGCATGAACCTCCATGCTTACAGGTGCAATACGCTCATTGTAAAACAGATGGCTGTACTCAGCATGATCCATCCCTTTATCAAATCCGATCTTTCTCTTTCCCCTGGCAAGCATTACCATGGCACCACTTTTTAAAAGACCATGAAAATCAATGATCATATCATACTCTGTATCCCTCAGCTCTTTTATAAAATTACGGATTTTCTTTAGAGCATGTCTGTATTTAGATGAAAACAGCTCTTTTATCCATTTTTTTCTTTTGGACAAAATCACCCTGTCCAATGCTTTGTGACCATATATAATATCTGCTGCTGCCTCTTCAACAAGCCATGTTATCTTTGCATGTGGATAATTGCTTCGTATGGCATTTAAAGCAGGCAGGGTATGGATTACATCTCCTATTGCACTCATTTTTACAATTAAAATATTCATATCTGATTATACATTTTTATACCTTCATTAAAAACCATATCTGTTGTGATTTTATACATGCAGCTATGGTCAGTTGGACACTCAGAATTTTTACACGGACTGCATGAAACAGGAACACGCAAAACCTTGCTGTTTTGATTTGAAGGCGGTGTTGCTATAAAATCTGTGGGCCCTATTATAGCTATCTGATTAATATTTAAAGCTGCTGCTGCATGCATGAGTCCCGAATCATTTGTTATAAAAAGGGAACATTTTTCTATGAGAGCAAAAGCCTGTCTTAGTGTTGTTTTTCCTGCAAGATTAACACACTTTTCACCTGATTTTTTAAGGATATAATCTCCGAGTTTTTCATCATCAGGCCCTCCAAATATAACTATTTTTACTCCAAAAGCATCAGACAGTCTTTTGGCCGTCTCTGCAAATCTATCGGGAAACCATCTTTTGGCAGTACCACCTGTGGCTCCTGGATTTATACCTATTACAGGTTCTGACAAAGATATATTGTTCTCTTTTAATATATTACATGCCAACTCTCTCTCTTTTAAATCAGGCAAAAGATCAAGCTCTCTGCCATCATCTTTTAAGCCGCAGCCCTTTATTATTCCACGGTAATAATCAATAAGGTGGCCTTTTTTTAATGCTTTATCAAGTTTTATGCATCTGTTTAAAAGAAGTCCCCTTGCATCTGTATTATATCCAAGCCTCTCTGGTATTTTTGCCATAAAAGTTATAAGGGCAGCTTCAAAGGCATTTTGCATTAAAACAGCAAGATCAAATTTATGCTCTCTTAAATCCATTATCAGTCTAAAAGTGCCAATACCTTTTTTATGCCGGTCAATATCCTGATAAATCAAAATTTCATCAATATTAGGATTGTTATAAAACACAGGTGCAACCCAGGGTTTTGCAAGAATGGTTATATGAACATCAGGATAGTTTTTTCTCACAGCTCTTAAAACCGGAGTTGTCATAATAGCATCTCCAACCCAGTTAGCAGCTCTGATTAAAATTTTTGATTTACTGCTGTTTTTAAGCTCTATTTTTACCATATATTTTAATGTTTTTTATATGAAACTTTGTCCAACAAACCGTAATTATGAGAGTTTCAATTTTCGTTGTGCCAGATACAAATAGCCATGCTCCGGCCATGCCGGTTATATCTTTAAGTGAAAGAGTATAATAGAAAAATTATTATAAAAATAAACTATATTAAATTAAATATTTTTTTTGCATGGTTATAATAAGTAAATGACTGTCCCAGATCTGAATCCAAAAACTTACGGGCTGATTTAATCATATTACTACCTTCATCCTTATCTATTGATTTTATCTTTTTGAAATGCTCTAACATGACAGGCTGTTACAGAACCAAACAAAATATTTTTTATATACAATATATAGTATAACTTATTGCAAAAAGTAGCTTATAGTGTATATGAAATTTTAAAATCTGCATTCCGTAACAGCCTGATGAGAGCAGTAAGCATAATTTTTTTTTCCATAAGTATTTTATTATTAATATTCAATGCATGGTAAAGTCTG
>JASFBI010000085.1 GCA_030149595.1 Desulfobacterales bacterium | reverse complement strand
GAGAGATACGTTGGGTTTTTGTTTTTATTTAAAGGAGAGTATATAATGCAAATTAGTGAGACTTTAGCAGTTGTTTCAGGCGGAGCTTCTGGTCTGGGTGAAGCTGTATGCAGGCAGATTGTAAAGGATGGAGGCAAAGTTGCAATACTTGATCTGTCAGAAGAAAAAGGGATTGAACTTGCAAAGGAGTTGGGGGATTCTGCATTATTTTATAAGACAGATGTCTCAAATACGGTAAATGTTGAATCAGCAGTTGATGCAGCGTGCAGTAAGTTTGGTACTGTTAATGCTGCGGTAAGTTGTGCTGGTGTTCCAACTGCAAGTAAAGTTATTACAAAAAAAGGTCCTTTGTCCATGGATTTATTTAATAAGGTTATTCAGATAAATTTAATTGGGACAATGAACATAATTAGATCAGCAGCAGCAAAGATGCTTGGTAATACTCCCAATGAAGATGGTGAAAAAGGTGTAATTATTAATACTTCTTCTGGTGCGGCATATGAAGGCCAGATAGGTCAGGCAGCCTATAGTGCTTCAAAGGCTGGTGTTATTGGCATGACTCTTCCAATAGCAAGAGAGTTTGCTGAATATGGTATCAGAATTATGAGTATTGCTCCAGGTTTGTTTGAAACACCTATGATTTCTGGTCTACCAGAAAAAGTTCAAAAGTCACTGGCTTTAACTATACCATTTCCTAAAAGAATGGGGAAAGCATCTGAATTTGCAATGCTGTGTAAGCAAATAATAGAAAATCCTATGTTAAATGGCAGAACCATAAGGCTTGATGCAGCATATACCATGAATGCTAAATAGAGCTTGTATAAAAATTTTTAAAACGCAAGCTATTTGGCAGGCTGCTACAAAATTAGTGTTTTGTAACAGCCTGTAGATGTAATTTATAAAAGTTACACCAAATTGCGTTTTTATTGTAGAAATATATGTAAGCCTGTCTTTTTAAATAACTTTCATAATCTTGACTTTTTAAATTTATAATGATAATTTTAGGGAAAATTAAAAAAAGAAAGCTTTTTTTAATTTCTTAGTCTATTTCTTCTGTTTTTTTGTTCTGCCGGATTTAATAACATCTGTTTAACAGCTTGTTGTTAAAGCTAAATCGCAAAATTTTTTCATGTAATACAGCCTTTTTTTGTAAATTTTCATGTAGTGATATATTTGATTAATAGCAAATAGCAGTATTGGTTTCTAATAACATTAACAGTGTAGAGTAGTAAAATCCATTAAAAATGAGTTGCTTAAAGGTTTTAATAGTATATTGAGTTTGTATATTTTTTTTATAGGTCTACAAGTAATAAAGAGAACTATTTATGGTAGTTAATATTGATAGAACAGGCACTGTAAAAGGACTTGAAAGGCTGATAGACGAAACTATCAGTGTTGATGGCGTAAGATCCTTAATAATACTGGCGTGTGGTAGTAATGAGTTTGTTCCTGAAAATATAGATAAAATTTTAAAAAAAATACAAATACCTTTAACTGGGGGTATTTTTGTTGCTCTGATTTATAAAAATGAAAAAATTGATAAGGGAAGTATAGTAATAGGAGTGTCAGAAGAGTTAAATTTTATAACTATACCATTTTTGAGTAGTGATGATGCAGATTATGAAGCTTTGTTAGATGAGAATATCTCTGTTGATGATGATTTTAAGACAATGTTTATATTTGTTGACGGATATTCAAAAAGAATATCTGCTTTTATAGATAGTCTTTATAATGTTATTGGGTCTGATACTAATTATTTAGGGGGTGGCGCCGGTTCATTGAGTTTTAAACAGTCTCCGTGCTTATTTACAAATAATGGGCTGGTTGCAGATTGTGCTGTTGTATGTGGATTACATATGAAAAGCAGCATAGGGGTTTCACATGGGTGGAAACCTGTAAGCATACCATATAAAATTACCGAATCAGAGGGGAATATACTCAAAAGCCTTGACTGGAAGCCGGCATTTGAAATTTATCAGGAATTTGTTCAGCAATATTCAAACAGATCTATTGCAAGAGATGATTTTTATAGTTTAGCCAAATTATTTCCTTTTGGAATATCAAGGCTTGATTCAGAATGGCTTGTCAGAGACCCAATAAGCGTGCTGAATGATAATTCAATTGTGTGTGTTGGCGAGGTCACTGAAGGATCGCATGTTCATATTCTTACAGCAGATAACTCTTCGTTGATTAAAGCAGCAGAAAATGCTTTGCTCAGTAGTAAGGAAAACTTAAGCACCAGTTTTAATAAGCAGATAAGAATAATAATAGATTGTGTTTCTCGTGTTTTTTTTCTGGGTGAAAATTTTATAAAAGAGATAGAGACTGTTTGTGAAGGTGATATTCCTATAATAGGAATATGTACCTTAGGAGAACTTGCTAATGGTGGTAACCGTTATCTTGAATTTTATAACAAGACAATAGTTGTTGCAACTTTAGAGAAATAAGGGAAAAGGAGTGGAAAAGAATCTGATCCAGACGCAGGTATTTTATGAAATTGCCATGTCCATTGGTGTGTCTCTTGATCTTAAGTGTATGTTGAAGCATAGTCTTACAACATATTTAAAGAAACTTAACTGTCTGTCATGTATTGTTCTTAAGGAAGATAAAAAGGAGACGCATCTATATACACCTGTTTTTTCCATACCACGCAACCCATTAAAAGATAAAACCTGCCGGCTTGTATTGGATTTGATTTATAAATATAAAGAAGATGATTTTAAGAACTTTGTCAGTCAGCTTCCTGTTGAGGGTGTCCATGGAATTGGCAGATTTTATTATATTATGAATTTACCTGGTTTTGGGTTGCTTGTTTTAATAAAAGGGCGGAAAAAATTTGATTTTTCTGTTATTCAGTCTTTGAAACGATTGAATGAAAAAATGGCAAATGTCTGTATTTCATGTAATTATAATGAGAGTCTACTGGCTGTAAATAAAAAACTGGAAAGTACTTTAAATGGGACAGTATTGGCAATTGATTCTATAATTGCCAAAAAAGATCCTTATACAGCAGGTCATGAAAAGCGTGTTGCTAAGCTTGCGTGTGATATTGCCGGTAAAATGGGTTTTTCTCAGGAAAGAATTGATATAATCAGGATTGCAGGACTTCTTCATGATATAGGAAAAATATCTGTACCTTCAGAGATCCTTACAAAACCAGGGCGTTTATCGGAAGCGGAGTTTTCAATTATTAAAACACATCCTCAGACAGGGTATGAAATTTTAAAAGTGATTGACTTTTATGGGCCCGTGGCTCAGATAGTACTCCAGCATCATGAAAAAATTGATGGATCAGGGTATCCTTATGGTCTGTCAGGATCTGATATTTTACTGGAAGCAAGAATTATATCAGTGGCAGATGTGGTCGAGGCAATCTCGTCTCACAGACCATATCGCCCATCCCATGGCATTGATGTGGCAATAAAGGAATTAAAAGATAATTCCGGGAAATTATATGATTCTGATGTTGTTAATGCATATTTAAGGTAATAAAGTATTTTTTATATGAAAAAACGTAAAATTAATACTTCTCTTGTATGATTTGTCTCCTTTGTTAATTTTTCTGCCTTTGATATGATGGATTTTGTCAGATATTTTGATTTCTTAGTCTTTGATTTGAGAAATTACGGATTGCGTTTCTTTATAGAAGGGGAGTCCTTTACCTTTATGACTATGAGCTGTTGACGTTATCCGTAAAAAATCAATTAAAGAGTCCTTTTGTGCGTTAATTACAATCTCTAAAAACAAATCGGTGTTATCCTCGTTTTCCTGGGCAAAAATAAGAGAGTCGATGTATTTTTTGCGGTTTGCGTTCGCAATAACAGTTACAGGAAAACCGTGTTGTAAAAGAATAAGATTCATTAATAGTCTTGAGGTTCTCCCGTTGCCATCTCTAAAAGGATGTATTGAGGCTAATTTATAATGCGCCAATGTTGCAAATTCAACGGGATGGAGGTTTTTATTTTCTTCTGCTTGCAACCAACCACAAAAATTATCCATTAAGTCTTGAAGTTTATAGTGGGCTGGGTAAACGTGATCAGTGCCAGCGGCTTTAACATCTAAAGAACGGTATATTCCAGCTTCTTGTCTGTGAACACCCTTCATGATGATACTATGAATGTCTTTTATTTCATGTTCAGTAATAACGGTCTGTTTTTGTGCCAGCTCCTCAATAAAATCAATTGCCTCTTTGTGTCCAATTACCTCAAGATGTTCTATAAGAGACTTGCCACCAATGGTAATGCCTTTTTCCAATACCATTTCTGTTTCACTTTGAGTTAGGGTGTTGCCTTCAATCGCATTGCTGTTATAGGTAAACTTTACATCGTAAAGCTTTTTCATTTCCTCCACAACCGTAGGGTTCAGCGGTCTAAAGCTGTCAAGCCAGCCTTTTAGCTTGTCTATCTCATTGAGTTTTTCTTTAAGATTCATAGATTCTTGAGAGTTAAGGCTTTGATAAATAAGTTCAGTTACATTCTCAATTTTTTTCTCAATCAAAGCGTCAATAAATAGCTTTGTTTCCTTTGATAGAGCCATTGGTTGTTTATCCTCTAATCGTTCCATACTAATAAAATTAAAAACATACATATGCTACAAGGTATTTTAAAGTTTGTCAAAAAAGCAAGGGGTTATAATACAAACGATATGAATTATGTGTACAGTTTGTACTAAAAACTCTTTTAAGTCTTTGATTAGAATCATTATTTGTAGGGTTTGTAATAGATTGGGTTGACTTTGTTACAATTTTTATACTATAGTCTATTTACTTTGTGTTGAATATGTACATGGGTGATAGGCTCGTGGTACTTTTTGATAAAATCAAATGGACAAGGGATAATAATGTTAGAAAGAAGCATACAGGAAGACTTAATTAAGTGGAAATCGAGATCTGATAGAAAACCGCTTATTTTGAGAGGTGCGAGACAGGTTGGAAAAACTACAGCCGTTGAGTTATTTGCCGAGGAGTTTGATAATTATATATATCTTAATCTCGAACTCTCCAAAAATCGAAATATCTTTTGTGAGGATATGGATATTCAGGAACTCTTCCAGGCGATTTTGATCGTTAAAAACGTGGTGCTGCGGACCGGAAAGACACTTGTCTTTATCGACGAAATTCAAAACTCTCCGGTTGCAGTCAAGATGCTTAGATATTTTTATGAGGAGTTGAATGAGATTTATGTCATCTGCGCTGGCTCATTGCTGGAAATTATGTTGGAAAAATATGATATTGCTTTTCCGGTGGGCAGAGTTGAGTATTTATATATGTATCCCATGTCTTTTTTTGAATACTTAATGGCAAAAAATGAAGTGCCGGCTCTGAAAGCCTTTAATGAAGTACCTATAAAAAAATATGCTCATTCTAAACTGTTGAGTCTTTTTCATGAATATGTTTTGATTGGAGGTATGCCGGAAGTTGTGAACAATTATCTTGAAAGCGGTACCATTAAAGCGTTGGATAGGGTGTATGAATCATTATTGGTATCCTATGTCAATGATGCTGAAAAATACGCACGCAATGATACCATCCGAAATGTACTAAGACATACAATAGAATCTATTCCATTCGAAGTAGGCAAACGGATAAAATATCAGGGATTCGGTAATTCAAATTATAAATCGAGAGAAGTTGGAGAAGCATTGCGTGCAATTGAAAAGGCAATGCTGATCCAATTAATTTTTCCTTCAACTGCCACTGAAATACCTATTCAGAGTGATCAAAAGAAGAGTCCGGTACTTCAATTTCTCGATACGGGATTATTAAACTATTTTGTTGGATTGCAGCCAGGCTATATTAGCCATAGCGATCTTCATTCGTTTTACCGAGGTATTATTGCCGAACATATTGTAAGGCAGGAGTTGCTTACGGTCGACATGTCAAAGAATAAAAAATATCCATTTTGGGTAAGGGGAAAAAAACAATCCAATGCAGAGGTTGACATTATATTGCAATACAAAAATTACGTGATTCCTGTAGAAATTAAAGCTGGTAAAACTGGTATGCTACGGTCTCTGCACCAGTTTATGGACAGTGTGGAACATTTTTATGCAATTAGGGTCTATGCAGGCGAATTTGAAATAACGAGTGCTGTAACTACAGGCGGCAAGCAATATAGACTTTTAAATCTTCCCTATTATTTGGCTGGGAAAATATTTGAATACATCAATTGGTTCATTGAGTAGGATTCAGTTATGTGAGGATACTCTTCCAGTCTTAACCCGTGTTTAGCGATATACTACCTATGAATAAAAATTGTTTGACAAATACTCTATTGGAATATAGACCATAAAAATACACCGCATGTAGAACGTGTAAAGGGGTGTGTCCGGCACTTAATCATAGCAAACCTGTTGTATTTTCCGGATCAAAATTAATTTTCCAACGCATAAATTGGACAAAATTAGTGTTTTGTAACAGCCTGTCGGCTTTTTATGGCTGTTAGTTTATAGATCAGCTGTTCTTTTTTTCCTGTCAAAGTGTTTATTGTACATTTTTATCAATGCAAGTGATGAAGGGGTAGAATAACCAAAAAGTATTGATTTGCCCTGCAGGTCTCCGGCAGTACATAAAAGTTCATGCAATTTGTCTCCTGGGTATTGCAGTTTGGTTTCAGAGAAGTTGAAAATAATGGGTTTTTGGGCGGTACTGACTTTAACTTTGTCTAAAATATACTGATTTACCTTATCAAATCTTGAATTTATACTGTGTTTTAAAGAATTTATTTTTATATATTTACTTAATCCTTTGTTATCTGAAACATAAGTAACTTTTTTATTATTTTCATAACAATTATTTAAGAATCTTATAAATACTTCTATATGAAGCATTCTAAGTTGATCATTATCATTATCAATAATAATTATTATTTCATCACTGTCATCAAAATGGAACTCTTTTTTTTCAGAGGGCAGATAATTATTAACAACAGCATCAAATATTGTTTGGTTGAAGGCAATTACTACATTATCAGCTTCTGCGAGGTGATTAAAACAACTGTAAATTTTTTTCCAGAAATGAGGTGCATCAGGCACCAGTTCAAATAAAAGTATATGCAGCTCATCAGGGTTTTTTAATATCAGATCCCTTAGCATGTCATCGTCGTCAATGGGTCCATGACCTAATAAATTATCAAGATCCAGTATGGGAAACAAGTTCTGTTTTTTTATATTAATATAATGGGCAAATTTTTCGGCAATATAATCATTTGCCTCATGTAGTCTTTTTGAGAGCAAATGGTGGTATTTGCGTATTTCGTCAATATACTCCTTTGTTGTTTGAACTTTAATATTGTTGTGCATAGAAATATGCAAATTGTTTTCACCATAAATAGTTAAATCTATTTCAAACCTGTTTAATGTATCTTTAATATTTT
>JASFBI010000084.1 GCA_030149595.1 Desulfobacterales bacterium | reverse complement strand
CATTGATGCCTCCCACCTGCCTGATGACAAAAACCTGCTTGCAAATATGCGGTTAAACCATCTTATTCCCAAATGGGCAGGCCTTGAAACTGAAGTTGGAGAAATTAAAGGTAAAGCCGGTCTGTCCACCCCAGAAGAGGCTCTTTTTTTAATACAGGGATTAAATGCACATAGTATTTTCCCAGACTGGATTGCTTTAAACAACGGAACAACACACGGTATTGAAGAAAACAGCCAGGGTATTTCCGTTGAATTAACAAAAGAAATTCATGACACAATAGCTAAATACAATGTATCAGGTGCTCAACATGGTACATCAGGAAATAATTCTGATAGATTAAGAGCTATTGCAGCAGAAACAAGAACAACCAAAGCTAATGTTGCAACAGCTCTTCAAATGATAGCATGGGGATTAAAAGTCAATGATTTCGGCAATGCCATTATGGATGAAAATAAAAACTTTATAAAAGAAAGTGACAAAGGCATGTCTGAAAAAGCATGGGCTCAAATGGCCAATTACGCCAATTCCCATAAAATCTTTGGTGGAAACTATAAAAAACTTAACCTGCCATTTGAAAATATTTTACTGGCACAGCCCAAAGCAATAAGAGAAAGAATGGTAAAAGGAGTTGAAGAATTTGTTTACAATATGCTTGTAAATATCTTTAACACACAAGATACCGCACCCATTGTCATTGAACAAATCTTAGACTCAAATACTTTTACTCCAAAACAAAAAATAGAAAAAATAGAAGACTCTGCCATGTGGACAGAAGAAAAAATAATTAAACGTGCAGCATCCATTATTTCAGATAAAGGACCTGATGGAGATTTTGATGACTAATGCCACAAAAAAAAATTCTGCCATTTTTGTGCAAATAAATTAATAACAAAAACCATAGAAGGACGGTTGCGGCTTTACTGCAATAAATGCAACTGCCCTATTTATGAAAACCCGGTCCCTGCAAGTGCAGCTATTGTTGTAAACAATCAAAGCAAGTTGCTTCTTGTAAAACGTGGCGTCCCTCCGCATATAGGCAGCTGGTGCCTTCCTGGCGGTTTTATGGAACTGGAAGAAACTCCAGAAGAGAGTATATTAAGAGAACTTAAAGAAGAGACAGGGCTTTGTGGAAAAATTGAACTTCTTATTGGTGTAACACAAGCAAACAACCCTTTTTATCATTCTGTTTTAATTCTATGCTATTTAATAAAAAATCACAAAGGAGTGTTGGCTGCCGGCAGTGATTCCATTGATGCTGCTTTTTTTTCACTTACAGATTTACCAGATATTCCCTTCTCTTCCCATAAAAATTTTATCAGAATATATAAAACAGCTTATAGTAGTGTCTAAGCAAAAGCAGATAAGGAAATAACTTTTGTACTTTTATTAAAATTTTCAGAAATTAATAATTTTCCTTCAAGTACTATAATAAATCCTAAAGTATTTCGAATATCATCCGATATTTTTATTAACAAGGAGTTATTATTATGACAAAATTAACAGATTTTTCAACATATAATATGCAGAAAATATTAAAATTTTACAGTAAAACCCTGTTAGATACCATTGAAAATGGTAATAAAAATGAGACACAAGACACAATTTTAGAAAGAAAAAAATTTGCTTTTAATACAAATGGAAAGAAAAAAATTATTGAGAAAATACACTCACATTTATTTTCTCATATTGAAAAAAACAGAGACTTATAATTATAAAGATTAAAATCATGGATAATATAAAAATAACATCTGCGGATCTTAATACACAATCATACCAAACCAATCTGCATAAAACCAAAGAGAAAAAAAAAGACTACCTTAATAATAATTTCGAGCCTGTTAAAAATAAAGTAAAAGTCAACATTTCAAAATCCACGATCAATCTCTCCTCAGTAAAATCCTTTGCTGAAAATTCACCTGATATAAGATTCGAAAAGGTCAACTCCTTAAAAGAAAAAATATCCCAAGGAGACTATAATATTAATCCAAATGTAATTGCTGAAAAAATTATAGGATAAAATATCGGATATATACAATAAAGAGGAAATATTTTCCTCTTTATTGTATATCTGTTTCTATCTGAATCATTCTATAAAATAAAAAACAAACAAAGTTTAGTAGCAAACACATTACATGGGATTTTTTACCAGTCTTAATTTAAGAATTGGCACAACTATTGCGTTAATTCTTAACAGATAACAAAGTAAATTTTAAAAATATAAAGGAACTGGTCTCATGGATAAAATATCTCAGATCAATATACATACAACAATTACACAACAAAAACAAAACAAGCAGCCTACAACTAATTTTTCACATAACCTAAATCAAGCAATAGAAAAACAAACCTCAAAAACAAACACTTCAGATAATTATACTCAAAAAAACTTAAACGAAATAACATCTATAAATTTTATCCCCGCCTCTTGCCCCGAAAATTCATTTTCAATTTTTAACAAAACAGACAAGCTTTTAAAAATATTTGAAGATTTTACAAAAGATATTAATAATTTTGATAAAAATTTAAAAGAACTTGAACCAATTATTTCACTTATCAAACAACAGGCAGGTGAATTAACAAATGAGACTAAATTAATAAAAGACAATGATCTAAACAAATTTGCCAATGAATTTGCTGTTAAAGCAAATGTTGAATATATAAAGTTTATGCGTGGTGATTATATTTAGTATCCAAAGAAAAAACAGGAATTCCCCTTTGGATACTATCAATTTTTAAATTGGTCTTTAATAAAATCATATAGATTAGAATAGTCAAATTCATTAAAAAGGGAGTTGTTCAAAGGTCTCTATATTATTTAAGCGTTTACCAGGATTTACGAACTTTAACGTTTTTATCATCAAGATAGTTCTTTATATCAGAAATTGTGTAGTTATCATAATGAACCATTGAAGCAATAAGTGCAGCATCTGCAAAGCCATTTGTAAGAACCTGATATAGATGCTCTGGTGTACCTGCTCCCCCTGATGCAATAACAGGAATACTTACATTATCAGATATAAGCGAAGTAAGATTAATTTCATAACCTTCACAAGTACCATCCGCATCAATAGAATTCAGACAAATCTCGCCTGCTCCCAGCTCCTGTCCTTTTAATGCCCATTCCAATGCATCAATACCCATATATGTCCTCCCTCCGTTTATCACTATTTCGTATCCCGAAGGAATATTCTCTTTTTCTCCTACATATTTCACATCCATACCAAGCACTATACATTGACTGCCAAAAGCTTTGGCACCAGAAGAGATTATTTCAGGAGTTTTAACTGCCGCTGAGTTAACACTGACTTTTTCAGCACCTGCAAGCAAAACAGCCCGCATATCATCTATGGTTCTAATACCTCCTCCAACAGAAAAAGGAATAAAAATTGTCTCAGCAACACGCCTGACAACATCAATCATAATATCTCTTTTTTCATGGGATGCTGTAATATCATAAAAGACAATTTCATCTGCACCTGCTTCATAGTAAAATCTGGCCATCTCAACAGGATCACCAATATCCACATTATTTTGAAACTTTATTCCTTTTGTTGTCCTTCCCTCACGAACATCAAGGCATGGTATAATACGTTTACTTAACATGGATTCCACCTGCAAAAATTCTTTAAGATTCCTAAACCGGGTCTGCCGCTTTTTTCAAGATGAAACTGGGTTGCTATAAGATTTTTATATGCAATGACAGATGCAAAATCAATCCCGTAATCTGTAACTCCTAAAACATGATTTAAATCATCAGGTACAGGATAAAACCCATGGACAAAATAAAATTCATCCTTTTCCTGCATGTCCTCAAAAACAGGATGTTTCCCTGAAAGCACCACCCTGTTCCAGCCCATATGAGGAATTTTTATACAGATATCATCTGAAATACGAAGATCCGGAGCAAATGCTTTAACCGTACCATCAATAATTTTAAGACAATGGGTATTATTTTCATGACTGAAACCCATAATAATCTGGGTACCAAGACATATACCTAATACAGGTCTGCCTGAATTAAAAAACTCAACTATAACCTTATCAAGCCCCATTCGTTTTAAGCTATTCATGGCGGTCCCTGCAGCTCCTACCCCGGGGAAAATTATTCTGTCAGCATGAGAAATAACATCTATATCATTTGTTACAACACAATCATAACCTATGAAAGATACTGCCCTTTTAACACTTGCAAGGTTCCCGGCTTCATAATCTATTATTGCTATCACATTTAAACCTCAAACTTTATAAAACACTTTATTCTTTGGCCTTTTTCCATAGTTTTTCAAACTCAGAAAAAGATGTTTCAAAAATACTGCCACCCTTTTTAAAAATTTCCTTTTCCATAAATCTGAAACGGTTTTCAAATTTATTAATAGAATCAATTAACGCATCTTCAGGGTGAAAATTCATAAAACGTGCTACATTGGTCAATGTAAAAATAATATCTCCAAATTCCATTTTAGCACTGTTTTTATCATGATTTTTTACAGCTGTTTTAAATTCTGACCACTCCTCATCAACCTTCTCCATAACAGATAAAAGATCATCCCAGTCAAAACCAGCCTTGGCAGCTCTCTTTGAAACACCATAAGCCCTGACAAGAGCAGGAGTTGCAGACGGTACAGAATCTAAGATAGAATCAGCAGCAGCATTTCCCTTTTCCATGCTTTTAATTTTATCCCAGTTTTTTTTCACTTCAGAAACACTACTCACTTTTGTATCAGAAAAAACATGGGGATGCCTTCGTATCATCTTATCAATATTGATTTTTGCCACATCACCAATACCAAACGCTCCCTTTTCCTCGTATAATCTGAGAATAAACAGAACAAGAAACAACAAGTCTCCCAACTCCTCACAAATATTTACTGTATCTTCTGCTTTTATGGCAGCTACAAGTTCATAAACCTCTTCAATAAGATATACCCACATTGTATCAGGTGTCTGCTTCTGATCCCAGGGACAGCCATCTTCTCCTCTTAATTTTATAATAACAGCAATAATATCATCCATGGTATTAGCTGCACTCTTTCCACAGAAATCAGATACCTGTTCCTTTATTTGTAATTTTTCCAAGCCTTTTTTACCCCATCAATATTTGTATTAAATTTTTTTTTCATGTCATCAGAAATCACCTCTGATAATTTAGCTGAAACTACCACAAGGTGAGGAGAAACTTTAGATTGTTTAATAACCATTGATTTTTTACTTAAAAATGAAGTGAGCACCATAAGTAAGATACTTGCTATAAGAACTCCCTTTATTACACCAAAACCCGCTCCCATCAATCGATCAACCCATCCTAAAAAAGCAACCTTAAATAAAAACCTGATTAAAACACCAAGAAGACTTATAACAATATAAACCACGCAAAATATAATAATAAAACTTACTATATTCTGATATGATAAACCTTTTATCCATTTGGAAAAATAGAGGACAACATGGCTGTAATAGGTATATGCTGCATAAAACCCTCCAAAAACCCCTACTATTGAAGAGACTTCTTTAATAAGCCCCCTAAATCCACCCCGTATAAGACAAAAAAGTACTATTACAAGAATTGATATATCTAAAATATTCATTTTTATTTTATCTGCCTGTTACAAGTTACTATTTTTAAAAAAAAATCAAAATAAACTTAAAAAGTTCTCTTTAAATTACCTCTTGCTTTTAGTAAAAAAGAAAAAATATAATATACTTATATTTTTTTCCTCTGTAAATATAAAAAAAGGATATATTAAAAACAGATAAATACTTTTATTTTTTCTAACCTTATAAATACATTTATTTTTAAAAATGAAAATCATTAAAGAAACAGTAATAAAACTTAATTTTTCAAATGCAGACTTAGCAAGAGATCTTTTTGGAGAGCATAACAAAAACCTTATAATTATATCAGACTATTTAAAAATAGAAGTCCAGGCAAGGGGAACAGATGTAATAATTAAGGGAGACTCAATAACAGCAGAGCTTGTAAAAAATATTTTAAATCAACTGTACACACTTTTAAAAAACAGCTATCCTGTTTATCCGCCAGACATTGATTATGCCATAAAAATATTAAGCCAGGATAATAAAGCTGACCTTAAATCAATTTTTTTAGATACAGTTTATATTACATCAAAAAAAAAAGCTGTAACCCCAAAAAGCAAATCTCAAAAACAATATATTGACGCAATAAGAAATTATGATATTGTATTTGGTATAGGTCCTGCTGGAACAGGCAAGACCTATCTTGCCATGGCAATGGCTGTTTCAGCTTTAAAAAAAGAGTCAGTAGGCAAAATTATACTTGCACGCCCGGCTGTTGAAGCCGGTGAGTCTTTAGGCTTTTTACCAGGTGATCTTGCTGATAAGATTGATCCATACCTTAGACCTCTTTATGATGCTTTATACGATATGATGGGACTTGAAAAAGCATCAAACCTCATACAGCAAGGAGTTATAGAAGTTGCTCCTTTAGCCTTTATGCGTGGCAGAACATTGAGCAACGCATTTATTATACTTGACGAAGCACAAAACACGACATCTGAACAGATGAAAATGTTCTTAACAAGGATAGGATTTAACTCCAGGGCAGTTATTACAGGAGACATAACCCAGATAGATCTTCCTGCAATAAAAGAATCAGGTCTGATTGAAGCAAAGAACATACTATGTGATATAAGCGGTATAAAAATGATCTTTTTTTCAAAAAAAGATGTGATAAGACACAAGCTGGTTAAGCAGATAATAGAAGCATATGAAACAAAGCAGTGAAGTTTGCAAAATTACAAAAAAATATAACTCTCTATTTTAAAATTTAACTTGGCTTGATAATCACTATATAATATTTTTAAAAAAAATCCATGGAACTTAAAAAGTTAAATATTTTTTTAAAAAAATTCAGCAAGGAAAACAATCTTTCCTTTTGGTTTTTATTTATATGCCTGTGTATAACCATATCTTTTATTTCAAGTACACGTTTAATATTAAATATACACAGATATAATTTAGGAGATGTTGTAAAAAAAGATTTAAAAGCACCAAAAGATTTTTATTACAAAGATTTTGTTCAAACAAACAAAAATAAAAAACGTGCTGCAAAATCAGTTTTATCAATATATAATTTAAACGATAATATAAAAAGAGATATAAAAAAAAGAGTCAGCAATACATTTGCAACATTTGCAAACCAACAATTAGAAACAGATCAATCCCCTGCAATTTCTAAAACACAGCAAAACAAACAAACAGAATATAACATATTTAACTTTCAGAAATCACTTAGAATAAAAACCAAAAAAGATATTTTTTATCTCCTTAAGAAAAAAAAATTCAACAAAAATATCTCATCCCAGATTATTCAAATAACATCTCAAATTTTAGACAACGGTATTGTTGACAACAAAGAAAAATTATT
>JASFBI010000083.1 GCA_030149595.1 Desulfobacterales bacterium | reverse complement strand
CAGGAGTTGGCAGTATCTTTAGAGCACCTCTTGCAGGAGCACTTTTTTCAGCTGAAGTATTGTACAAAGAACCGGAATTTGAATCTGAAGTTATTATTCCTTCAGGAATAGCATCTGTGGTTGCTTATTGTGTTTTTTGTATGGTATTTGGGTGGGGTTCTTTATTCAAATCTCCTGATTTTATTTTTGAAAATCCCATAGAACTCGGGCCTTATATAGTTTTAACTTTTGTTCTTGTGGCAGCAGGATTTTTATATGTTAAATCCTTTTATGGAATATCGGCTTTTTTTGAAGAAATGAATATAGGTAATCATTATAAGCCTGCAATTGGTGGATTAGTAACAGGCTGCATTGGTTATTTTTTGCCCCAGACTCTGGCTTTTGGTTATGGGTATGCCCAACAGGCAATTTTTTTAGAACTTTCTGTTTCTTTTCTTATATTACTGGCATTTGGTAAGATTTTAACAACATCATTTTCAATAGGTTCTGGGGGAAGTGGTGGCGTGTTTGGTCCCTCTATTGTAATAGGCGGAGCTTTAGGAGGTGTTGTGGGCAAGGTGTTCCATTTTTTGTCTCCAAGCCTTATAAGCAGTCCAGGTTCCTTTGTAATAGTAGGGATGGCCGGATTTTTTACAGCAGTATCAAATACTCCTGTATCTACCATCATTTTTGTTAGTGAAATGACTAACTCATATCACCTTCTTCTGCCGAGTCTTCTTGTTTGTTCTTTAGCACATATGATGTCAAAAAAATGGTCAATTTTTGGGTGTCAGGTAAAAAACAAAATCAGTTCTCCTGCCCATAGGGGGGAATTTATGGTTGATGTTCTTCAGGCTATAAAAATAAAAGATTTAATGCATCTTATAAAGGAGGTTGAAATTATACCTGAAAACATGCTTTTATCTGATTTCAAAAAAATTTTTTCAGAAACAAAACAGCATTATTTTCCGGTAAAAGATAAAAACAACAGGCTTATTGGAGTTTTTTCAAGTACTGATATACGAAGTGTACTGTTTTCTAATGATGTGGATAATTTAATAATTATGAAGGATATTATTCAGTCTGAAATGATTTTTGCAACTTTTTCAGAAAATTTAAATACAGCTTTAATTAAATTTACTGAAAAAAATATAGACAGCCTGCCTGTTGTCAAAGATGATGATTATGGGGTTTTAATTGGAATGCTGAATCGAAGGGAATTAATATCATTTTATAATCAGCAGATAGAGGCTAACACATAAAAAAATAATTTTTAGTTGACAATGTTTAAAAAACGCAGTAATGAATGTTCATTACTTGGAAAGATAAATTTTGGAGAAAGCAATCTGAATTCAGCTATCTTCTATTCTGTTCTAATATATCTGGTTTGTTTTTAGATGAGACTCTTTTTGCTTTGTTTTTGATTTTTCATATTATTTACTTTCTGCTTCTCCAAAATTTGTTTTTATATAACCGGTATGGCCGGAGCATGGTTATTCTTTATCGGGCACAATAAAAAATTGTTTTAAATATTAGAAATTTTTGAAAAAGAGCAATGCTTACTTAAGGTAAGAGTGCTCTTTTTTTATTTTATAACTTTACTTAAAACCTTGTTCACTTATTAAAATACAAAAAACTTTCTTGACACCATTATGTTATTTTTAGTAGTGGGTATAAAAATTATAAAATAAAAACTCAGGAGATATAGATGTGGAGAACTTTACAGATGGTTTTAACAGCAGAAAAATAGAAACCCGTCAGAAGATAATAGAAGCATCAGTCAAACTGTTTAGTATTAAAGGTTATCATAATACACAGGTTATGGATATAGTAAAAGCTGTGGGAATGTCAGCAGGTACTTTTTATAATTATTTTAAAGATAAGCGGGAATTGTTTAGAAAAATAAGCGAAGAAAATTTAAAAAAGCTCAGAGTGCATTTAAAAGAGTTAAGAGAGTCGGTGAGTTCTGAAAATACAACAATGAAATTAGCTCATATCTATGAAAACTATGATGTTTTTTTTGAATATGTTACTGCTCATTCAGAAGAGGTTATGCTTATACTCAGGGGTAGTTTTGGAGTGGATGAAGAGTTTGATAAAGATGCATGGATGCAGTTTAACTGTTTTGCAGATGATATTGCCAGTGATATTCAACAATGGGTCGATAAAGGATGGCTTTTGGGTATAAATCCTTTTCTTGCAGGTCAAATGATAATTGGTATGGTAACCAGAGTTGCACACTGTTACCTTGCAGGAAAAAAAATTCAAAAAGAAGAAGCTGTAAGCATGCTTAAAGTTATGACCAAATCTTTACTAACTGAATTTATAACTGAAGAGGGGCATGTATTGCTTTTTAATAATGAAAATAGTGCTGTTTTGAATAAAAAAACTACTTCAATTTTCTGATTTTCAATGGGATCTGATTTGTGTATAAAAGTTACAAGTTTCATAAATTAACAGTTTTGTTTTTTTCTGATTTTTGCCATTAGCTCAAAAAGAGCGATATTATTTGGTTCAGCTAAGTTGTTGGAAAATTCTTTGTAAAGAGTACTAATATTTACTGCTATTTTCTCCCACTCTCCCCATTTGTAGAACTACTTTAAGTCAATATCAGTACATGCTTTAATCCAGTTTTCAACAGATCCATACCACATTACTGGTGTTCCGCCGATAAAAAGAATGTCCTCCTGCAAAAAACTGTTTTTTCCACCAATCTCTGCGTCTGATAAAAATTTTAATCCTCAAAATATTTAGTGTATTCCTGCGGTTAAAACTTTGGCTTTCCTTGAATTTTTAGAAAAAACCTGCTTTTTGTTTAGACACTAAATATTATTAGCTATTTTTTTATTTTCAGTAGCACTATAACTTAATTCTGTCAAATTTTATATTGCAGAGAAATAATCCTTGTAATTATAGTTTGTTTTTAATAAATATTAAATTTATTTTATATAAATATTAAATTTATAACATCTGTTTTTATTTTTTAAAGGTTAATTAAATGAGTCCAGTTAAAATAATGGTTAATGGTCTGCCGGGTAATGTATCAAAAAATATTGCAGAAATGATAAGTACCCATAGGGGAATTGAACTTGTACCCTATTCCCTTACAGGTTCTGATATAGAAGAGAGCGGGATAGGTATTGGGGATATTGTTGTAAAACTTATTAAACCTGAAGCAAGGAATACAGTTATAGATAATATTATTTTAAGTGAAGGCCCTTTTATTTCTGTTGATTACACACATCCTTCAGCAGTAAATGGAAATGCAGAGTTTTACAGCAGAAAAAAACTTCATTTTATTATGGGGACCACAGGCGGTGATCGAAAACAGCTTTTTAAAACAGTCAGTGATTCTGAGATTTGTGCTGTTATTGCACCTAATATGGCAAAACAGATAGTTGGGGTTCAGGCAGTAGTTGAGTATGCAGCAAAAACCTTTCCTGATCTGTTTAAAGACTATACATTAGAAATATCCGAGAGTCATCAGGCAGGCAAAGCTGATACCAGCGGAACAGCAAAAGCCATGGCCGGTTACTTAAAAAAGCTCGGGCCAGATTTTAATGAGAATCAGATACAAAAAGAGCGGGACCCTGAAATACAGAAAAATATCTGGAAAATTCCAGAAAAATATATAAATGGTCATGGATGGCATACCTATACATTAACATCAAAGGATAAAACTGCTAAATTCAGTTTTACACATAATATATGTGGAAGAGATATTTATACAGAAGGAACTCTGGATGCTGTTAATTTTTTGAATAGTAAAATTAAATCAGGAATAAAAGGACATGTTTTTACCATGGTTGATGTTTTGAAAAGATAAAAAAACAGATTTGACTTTTATGTGATTTAAAAATTACTTGACTGAAATCTTATTATTTATTAGTTAATTCAATAATTAAACTGGTATCAGGATAAGACTATCAGGAATTTTCTGATATCTTTCAAATTAATGCAGCTTGGTTTTGCTGCTTAAAATATATTTTAAATAAATTAAGTAATACTTTTTTGACATGTAAATTTAAGGAAAGGAAATTATGGACCCGATTTTAGTTTCTCCGCAAAGCTTTTCAGTTCTATGGATTCCAACAGTGATTTTTTCACTGTTGATTCCTGTTATCGGGGCAGCGATATTTACGTTTATAATGGCTAAACGAATTGCACCCTTGGTAAAAGCAGCTCCTGATTATCGTTTTGATGATCTTCCGCAGCGTTTGTTTAATGTTTTAAAAATATGGTTTGCCCAATGGCGTCAACCAAGGTATATGCTTGCAGGTGTTTTGCATATAGCTATTTTTGCAGGGTTTTTGATACTTTCAATAAGATCAACATCTCTTGTTGTAATAGGTTTATCAGAAAACTTTGTTCTTCCAGGTTTTGGCGGTTGTGCAGGAGATATATATAATATCTTAAAGGATATTGCAGCAACTGTAGTTTTAATAGCATGTATTGTTGCTGCTGTTCGAAGAGGTATTTTTAAACCTGCGAGGTATAGTGTTCCTGAAAAATACGGACATGATCATACAGCAGAAGCTGTTTTTGTTCTTGGAATAATCAGCCTTTTGATGCTTTCAGAAAGTTTTTTTGAAGCAAGTTTTGTGGCAGCTCAGGTTAAAGGCGGTGCTTTTCAGGTAACGCATCTCATGCCAGGAACTCTTGTATGGTTTTCAAAACTGTTTTTACTTAATTTTTCACAATCATTTCTTCAAACAGTTCATATTGTATCTTATTATGTTCATGATATAACATTTTTCTTTTTCTTATGTTTTCTTCCTCTTGGAAAACATTTTCATGTTATCACTTCCTTTTTCAATGTTTTGTTCATGCGCACAAAAAAAGGAAATGTCAAGCCTGTTATGCATGGTGTTACAGATGATAAATTGGATGGGCTTGAATCATTTGGAGTAAAAAAGTTCGAAGATTTTACATGGAAACATATGCTTGATTTTTATTCATGTGCTGATTGCGGAAGATGTTCTGATCAGTGTCCTGCAAATGCAGTAGGCAGACCGCTTTCTCCGAGATTTTTAACCATAAAAGCCCGTGACTATTCTTTTAAGCATTACCCCTTAAAAGGCAGTTTTATTAAATCTCAACCCCTTATAGGCGGTATATATACAGAAGACGAAATCTGGTCATGTACTACATGTGGTGCATGTGAACAGGAGTGTCCCCTTGGAATTGAATATATTGATAAAATAGTAGATTTAAGAAGGGGAATGGTGGATGAAGGTATGGTTCCCCAGTCTCTTCAAAAACCACTTAAGGCTCTTGAAAAAAGAGGCAATCCCTGGGGTAAGATGGAGAAAAAGAGAAGTGAATGGATTAAGGATAAAGAGTTTGCAGGTGAATGTTCAGTAAAGTTGGTTGAAAAAGGAGATACAGCAGAAAATCTTTATTTTGTTGACAGTATTTCATCCTATGATGATAGGATGCAGGATTTGGCGCGATCTACAGCAAAAATTTTAACTTCAGCAGGAATTGATTTTGCAATTCTCGGTAAACTTGAAAAAGACAGTGGTAATGAAGTCAAACGATTTGGTGAAGAGATGCTTTTTCAGGATCTTAAAGACCAAAATACAAATGCTATCATAGAATCTGGAGCCAAGAGAATAATTACAGCTGATCCCCATGCATTTAATGTACTGAAAAATGAATATAGTGGATTGCCTGAAGTTGAACATAACAGTCAGGTTGTTGCCCGTAGTATTAAAGAGGGTGCAATTAAATTAGAGACCTGTGATGAGCCGGAAAAAGTATATACATATCATGATCCGTGTTATCTTGGCAGGCATAACAATCTTTATGAAGATCCACGGGAAGCCCTTGATGCCATACCAGGATTAACCAGGGTTGATATGCTGAAAAGTCGGGACAGATCATTTTGTTGTGGCGGTGGAGGCTTAATGCTTTTTTATGAGCCAGAAGAAGAGACAAGAATGGGTGTTTTAAGAGTTGAAATGGCAAATGAAGCTGGTGCCAGTGTTATTGTTACTGCATGTCCATTTTGCCTTGTAAACCTTGAAGATGCAATAAAAGTTGCAGGATTTGAAGGTAAGATAGAAGCTATTGATTTTGTTGAATTGATAGATCGGCATATAGTCAGATAATATTATATGTTTACATGGATTTTCACATGGTTTTGATGATTTATGTAACTGTTTTTATTAATAACTGTATTGATTAAATTTAATTTACCTTGATATTTTTGGGAGGAATAAATGGAGATATTGGTATGTGTCAAGAGAGTTCCTGACACCTCAGAAAATGAGATAGAGGTTAACAGCAGCGGTAGTGATATTGAACGTGATGACCTTGTTTATTCAGTAAATGAATGGGATAATTATGCTGTTGAAGAAGCTATTCAGATTGTAGAGAATGCTGGTAGTGGAAGTGTAACTGTAATTACAATAGGCGATGATGAGTCTGAAGAGATTTTAAGACGTGAAATGGCAATGGGAGCAAATAATGGACTGCTTTTATCTGATGATGCATTTGAAAATTCAGATGGCAGAGGTATTGCCACTATTTTAAAAGCTGCTGTTGATAAAGGTAAATATGATTTAATATTTACAGGGGCACAGGCAGAGGGTGGTGCAGCACAGGTTGGTGGTATGCTTGCAGCTATGCTTGATCTTCCATATGCTTCACTTGTTAATAAAATTGAAGTTAAAGATGATAAACTTATAGTAGGCCGTGAAATAGAAGGTGGAAATCAGGAAATGAATGATATTTCTCTGCCTTGTGTTCTTTCCATACAAACTGGAATCAATGAACCCCGATACGTTGGTATCAGGGGTATTCGTAAGGTTGCTTCGGTTGATATACCTGTTATGTCTGCTTCAGATCTTGGTGTTGATGCATCTGTTATTGGTGATGCAGGAGCAAAAGTTAAAAGAACTGACTATTTTGTACCTGAGTTTGGAGATGGTGCAGAAATGCTTGAAGGTAGCTCAGAAGAGATTATAGGAAAATTGATTGAACTGTTAAAAGCTAATGGAGGACTTTAATAATGGCACAGATTTTTGCTTATATTGCACACAAAGATGGTGCAACAGAGGATTCAGCTCTGGAAATGGTTGCTGCTGCAAAAAAAATTGATCCTGATGCATCAGTTTCTGCTGTTGTTGCCGGCTCAGGTGCAGATCTTGATAAAATTTGCCAGGATATTGCCGCATCATACAGTGAAGTATTAAAAATTGATAATGAAGCACTTTCATATCCAAATGCTGAAGTAGTACGTAAAGCACTTGTAAATATTTTACCAAAATAGAGCATTGCGTTGCTTTCCCATGATACTTTTGGAATGGATTTGGGGCCTGGTTTGTCAGTAAAAAAAGGCTCTGCATTTGTTGCAGATGGTGCTGATTTTGAAGGTATAGATGGAATCACTTTGAAGATTATTTGATCGGAATACAGTTGAC
>JASFBI010000414.1 GCA_030149595.1 Desulfobacterales bacterium | reverse complement strand
TGACGATATTTCCAATTCATTACTTGCATTTCCCTCATTAAATTTTAATAAAGATGGAAAGAAATTTGACATAAGACGAAATACTGACAGGGAAAAACTTGCAGATACTTTAGGAATACTTGAAGGAGAACAGTTAATAATAAATGATTCAAGAAATTCAAACAGCCTTCTTTTAAGCTATTACCTTAAAGGCTATGATGATGTTAAAGATATAATTACATCTGATATTACCACAAAAAAATATACGGGGGATAATTTTCCCAACCATACTAAATTTGCCGGCAATGAAATTCTTGCAGTTTACCTTAAAGATATACTACTTGAAATCAATGAGTCTGTTTTTGATATAAATATTGAGATAGCAGACTGCCAGGGAAGCGATTCCCCAAACCCTCTGCATCTTGCCATGATTCAGGATTATTTTCTTTATACTAATTTATTAATATACGCCATAAGCAGCAGGACAGGCATCAGACAGGCTGATTTAAAATTTCTTTCAATTATTAAAAAAATGGGAATAATAGATAATATTCTCTTTGTGTTAAATTGTGATTTTTCAGAACACGAATCATACAATAACCTGCTAAATATTTCAAAAAAGGTAAAAGAGGAACTCTCTTTTATTAAACCTGACCCAGAAATCTTTACATTTTCATGCCTCTATAATTTATTTAAATCAAATGAAAAAGCTATTTCATCCCGTGACAAAAAAAGATTAAACCAATGGAAGGAAGAACTTGATTTTACCAGATTTTCCGATTCTGAAACCCAGTCATTTAACAGCACTCTCCATGGCAAACTAATTGAAAAAAGATACTCCCTTCTTGTAACAAATCATCTGCAACGATTGGAGCTTATAGCATCTGGAGTTTTAAACTGGAGTAATCTAAGTAAAAATATTTTAAATAAAGATTCAATTCAGGCCGATAAAACAATAAAAAAAATTAATGATCAGCAGGTAAAAATGAACCAGATAAAAGAAATGGTTCAAAGCACATTAAACGGCGGAGTTTCAAAACTTAAATCTGAACTAAAAATAAAAATAAATAGCTTTTTTGATGTAAAATACGGAGAAATTCTACCACCGCTTATCCAGTTTATCAGAAACTATAATATCACTTTTGATAATTATGAAAAAAATATAGATGCAATAGGTTTTCAAAAAACACTTTTTTTGATCTATCAGGAATTTAAACAAGCAGTAGACTTATACATAACAGAAAACACTAATCCTCAAATTATAGGTTTCATAAAAAAAGAGGAGATTCATTGCAAAGAAACTCTTGAATTAATAGTAAGTCCATATAAATCTATGATCAATGATTCTTTATCTGAGTATTCTAAAATACAAGACAGCTTAAATTTTAACCAAAAAGCAGATTCAAAAATTAAAATTCATGACCTGTCTTCAATAAAAACACTCATGGGTATTAACCTGCCACCCTGTTCAGCTGTTATAAAATATTCTGCAAAAGTACAGGCTGAAGCCATGGTTAAACTGGGGTTTTTTTCCATTATCAAATTATTTAAAAAACTTTTAAATAAAGAACCGGCCCAATCAAACAAAGAGACTATTTTATCTTTAAAATCAGCTGTTTTAAGAATAAAAAGAGAAACAGAAGATTCAATTATATTTCATCTCAATAATTACTGTGAAAATATTAAATTTCAATATGTTTTTAAATTAATAGATATTTTATCAAATCATCTGTATGAAAATGTAATGGACGAGTATAAAGCTTATGTTACAGATCTTACGGGTATTACCAACATAATTGATGAAAATATGACTTATAAAAAAACTGTATTAGAAGGTTTAACTAAAATAGATGTGGATACCAGATTAATCTTAAAATCTTTAGATAAAATACGAGATAAAATTAATCATACAATATAACCGGCATAACCGGAGCATGGTTATTCTTTATCGGCCACAACAAAAAATGTAAGTTCAATGATTCTAATCGTTTGGATAGACTTTCATATAAGAAAACAAGTCAGGAGCAAACTTCAGACCTAATATAAAAAGACAGGAGAGATATCAATGGAAGAAACAAAAACAAGGATAATAGCTGTAGCCAATGAAAAAGGCGGTGTCGGTAAAACATCTATGGTAATCAATCTTGGAGCTGCACTTTCCTTGCAAAATAAATCCGTACTAATTGTTGATATGGATCCACAGTGCAATGCAACCTATGGTTGCGGTATCAAAATCCATAAAAATATGATCACAACATATGACCTTGTCACCAATTCTGAGCGTGTTTCTGCTTCTGATGCAGTAATAAAAACAAGATGGGACAATTTATCTGTTATTCCGGGGCATATGGATTTAGTAGCAGCTGAGCTTGAACTCCTAAATGT
>JASFBI010000413.1 GCA_030149595.1 Desulfobacterales bacterium | reverse complement strand
AGCATGGGACATCGGGTAACAGCTCTGAAAGACTAATAAATATTACCAAAAAAACAAAAACAACTAAAGCAAACGTTGCAACAGCTCTGCAAATGATATCCTGGGGAGTAAAAGTCAATGATTATGGAAACGCAATCCTTGATCAGGATAAAAATTTCAGTAAAGTCAAAAACTTGGGGGTATCAGAAGAACTCTGGCAAGAGATGCTTGCCTATGCAGATGCAAACAATATAAAAGGAGGTGATTTCAAAAAACTCAACCTCCCATTTGAAAACAAACTCCTCTGTCAGTCACAAGAAATACGAGATCGAATGATAAAAAATGTTGAAGATTTTGTCTACAACATGCTTGTAAATGTTTTTAATGCGGAAAATACATCTGATATAGTAAAAGAACAAATTCTAAAAGTTGGATCATATGATGCCGGCCCTAAAGCAGACAAGATCGAAAAGGCAGAAGACTGGACAAAAGAAAAAATTATTGCAAAAGCTGCTGAGATGACCACTGATAAGGGGCCTGATGGAAATTTTGACGATTAAATAAAAATAAATCAAAAAAACCTTTTAGTTTATTAACTCCTTAGCCGATATGCTTGGTTAAGGAGAATTGAAAATGCATATACCGTCGTACCAAATACAGAATGTTCTAAAGGTTTACAGCAAACAGCTGAGCCAGCAGAAATTTCTTGCAAAAAATAAGACCCTTCCGCAGAATACGGCTTCTGCTGACAGCGTTACAATTTCTTCTAAAGGAAAAAGACAGGCTATTATAGAAAAAGTAGCCACCAATATCATAAACAAAATAACCATGGAAGGCCCCAGAGAACCGGTTGAAGAAACAATTACCAGCCAAATTGAAAAAGAGCTTGGCAAAAAAATAGATTTCACCAAAAAAACAGAGAATAAATTCACTTACACTTATATTGACGAGGATGACAAAAAAGCTACAAAGTCCCTCTCTGTTGAAGATTCAAATTTTGTAATGCAAAGAATGACCGAACTTGCCAAACAGGTTGCTGATAGTAATATGGAATTATAATTGGGGAGGTAAAACAATGAAAATATCAAATTCAACTACAAATCTTGTCAATCAAGCGTATGCTAACAATGTTGCCCATCAGAATGCAGCAAATGCTAATGCAAAATTAGAAAAGGGCAAAGAAATAAACCCCAGTGCCAATAGTGCCAACGTTGATTTCTCAGACAGAACAAAAGATCTGCAAAAAATTTCCCAGGCACTTGAGAATGAACCTGTTGCCATGTCTGAAAAAGTTAACAAAATTAAACAGGAAATAAATGAAAACAGATATAATCTTGATGCAGACAAAGTAGCAGACAAAATGGTGGGCTCATTACTGGATAAAATTATCTAATACTTGTAGCAATAATTTTCAAAACCAATTCCCAAAACCAGGCATATTTTTCCTCTTTTTAGCATCCGCCCCCTTACTAATTTTTTTTGTATAAATGTTATTTATTTAAACAACCTTTTATTTTCAAACACTTAACTCCACTGGGGCAAAACACTCATAGATATGGCATGATGTTTGCTTTATTTTAATGTTGACAATATTCAAATATAAGGAGCAAAGGCATGGGCAACACAAATCAAATTGATAACAATACACATCCATTTATTAGTAAAAGCATAAAAGCCCCCGGGAAAAATTCTGACAGTGATACATTTAAACAAACTTTTGGTAAAGTTCTTGAGGATATGGAGCCCGTTAAAATGGAAACTGCACAATCTGAAGGTTTAAAAGAACTATCTGCCCAAAGTTTTAATCTTCCTGATGCATCCGCTGACCTAAGCTACAAGGCAGAGAGCCTCCTTGAGCTTCTTGAACTTTACTCGGCAAAACTCGAAGACGGATCAGTTTCTTTAAAGGATATTGATTCTTTGTTAAAAGAAATAAAAATTGATGCTGAAAATCTGCTTAAGAAAATTGAGAGTTCACCTGATGCAGATGAAAGAATTAAAAATATTGCTAAGGAATTTGCTACTTTTGCCAATACAGAGAGTATTAAATTTCAACGTGGAGATTATTTATCATAAGCCTGCTTAGCTTTACCCCACAATTTTTCCTTATCTTTTTTAGAAAGGTCTTTTAGACAAGCACTCCGTTCTTTTAGCAGCTTTTCCATATACCTGTACCGTCTTTCAAACTTATCTATTGATCCTGCAAGAGCAGTTTCAGAATGGATACCAACAAATCTTGCAACATTAACAAGGGTAAAAAGAATATCTCCGAGTTCATCGGCAATTGCAATTTTATCATCTGTATGAACAACTTCTGCAAACTCTTCGAATTCTTCTCTTACTTTTTCTAAGACTCCATCTATATTGTCCCAGTCAAAACCTGCTTTTACAGCACAATTTGAG
>JASFBI010000082.1 GCA_030149595.1 Desulfobacterales bacterium | reverse complement strand
CCCTATTTTACGACAAAAGAAGTTGGTAAAGGAACCGGCATGGGTCTTTCCATGGTTCACGGGATTGTCAAAGATCATGGCGGAGATATTAAAATATACAGTGAACCAGGTAAAGGTACTAAATTTGATATCTATTTTCCTTTGATGGCAAATGAATCTGTTAAACAAAAAGCTCTATCTGCAGAACAAAATTTAACAGGAACAGAAAGAATTTTATTTGTAGATGATGAAGAGTCTATTGCTTTAATGGGAAAACATATTTTAGAGAATTTGGGCTATTGTGTTACATCACAAGTAAACAGTATGGAAGCACTGGAAACTTTCAAACGCAGCCCCGATGAATTTGATCTTATTATTACCGACCTGACCATGCCGCATATGACAGGTATTGAATTGGCCTCAAAAATAATAAAGATTAAGCCCGATATTCCTGTTATTATCTGTACCGGATTCAGCAATACAAATGATGAAATAAAAGCTAAAGCAGCAGGTGTTTCATCATTTATAATGAAACCTATTGTTAAAAAGCAGATGGCGAGCATTATCAGGAAAGTACTTGATAAAAAAAAGATATGATTACTTAAATTTTCAGCAGGACACAGACAGATAGAGGCTCTCAAACTATTAAGGCAAGGATAGTAAAAATGTCACATATTATTGTTATTGATGATGATCATCAAATTCGATTAATGCTTAAAAAATTACTTGAGATTGAAGGTTACACTGTAACTGTTGCAAAAAATGGCAGAGATGGAATAAAAAAATACCGCAAAAATCCGGCAGACCTGATTATTACCGATATTATCATGCCTGAAAAAGAAGGTCTTGAAACAATCAATGAACTAAAAAAAGAATTCTCAGATATTAAAATTATTGCCATATCAGGTGGTGGAAAAAACAATCCAGATACATATCTTTATTTAGCAAAAAAGTTAGGTGCTATACATACATTTTATAAACCAATCAAAAAAAAAGATTTACTAAAGGTAGTTAAAAATCTGATTTAATTTCTTTATACTTCTTTGTTTTAATACTCTTCCCTATATACAAAATTAGGAAGAATATTAAAACACTTTAATGGCACTCATTAAGTAATATCTATCACTCTACAGGTTATTATCAAACTAAAAAATATTATCGATAACTATGATAGACTCCTTACAAGACTCTTAATTTATCTGGAATTTTAAATAATTCTTTTTACTTGTTTTTATAATATTATTCTTTTATATTAATTATGTTCATAGTAGCCAAAAGGAACATATTAAAGAAAACAATATTACTCTTTTTTAAAATAAGGACGTATTCTAAAAATAAATTCTTCAAAACTTGCTCAAGGAGTATAAAATGTTAAATATTAAAGATTCTGTAGCTG
Organism: Desulfobacterales bacterium; assembly: GCA_030149595.1. Taxonomy (GTDB): domain Bacteria; phylum Desulfobacterota; class Desulfobacteria; order Desulfobacterales; family DAOWNP01; genus DAOWNP01. Next base: position 6,100 of record JASFBI010000082.1, on the reverse strand, counting down.
TCATTACCGGAGGAAGCGGAGGTATCGGACTTGCTCTTGCAAAATACTGGCTCTCCAAAGGAGGCAAAGTTGTTTTAGCAGATATTATGGAAGATGCCTTAAGTAAAGCTAAAGATGAATGCTCAGGCGATGTTGCCATAATAAAATGTGATGTAACATCTGAAGATGACTGCTCAAAACTTGCTGATTTTGCCATTGAAAAATTTGGCAAAATTAATCTTATAGCACCTTTTGCAGGTATTATTAAAGACGGACTTTTACTTGCAACTGATAAAGAGACCGGCAAAGTAAAGAAAAAAATGGCTCTTGCAGATTTTACAAAAGTTGTTGATATTAATCTGACAGGTGTTTTTCTTACTGTCAGAGAATGTGCTGAACGTATGATTAACAATAATTGTAAAGGACTTATCTGTCTCATATCATCTACTGGTTCACTTGGAACAGCAGGCCAGATAAACTACTCTTCAACCAAAGCTGCCATGTCTGTCATGCCAAAGGTTATAACAGGAGAATTTATGCGCAGGGGACTCGCAGATAAGATAAGGTGTGTTGCTGTTGCTCCTGGATATGTTGCAACTCCAATGGTCACAGGAATGAACCAAAAAGCTTTAGATAAAATTGTTTCAGATGTCCCCATAGGCAGACTTATTGAACCAGATGAAATTGCATCTTTAGTGGGGGATATCTTCAAAAATGAAGCTCTTGCGGGAGAAGTCTTTTTTATCCATGGAGGATTAAGATTAGGTTCCAAGGGATAACAAGTTTATGTAAACATTCACAGGCCGCACATCTTTCACATTAAAAAGCAATTAAAATACAGGGACTTTAAATACAAAATTTATTCCATGTTTAAAGTCCCTTGTTAAAACAGAAAGACAGTTCTATTTTCCTGTAAAATTTGGTTCCCGCTGTTCCAACATTGCTGTTATTGCCTCAACAACATCTCCTCCACCAAGACATATACTCTGCATATATGCTTCAAACTGCTGTCCTGTAATCAAATCTGATCCAAGGCCTTTATTTATTGCAGCCTTTGACATAGCAATCGCTGCAGGAGCTCTTTTTGCAAGTCTATCAGCAAAAGCCATTGTCTCATCCATCAATTTATCAGGCTCTGTGAGTTTTCCTGCCAAACCTATTCGAAACGCTTCTTCACCACCTATTTTGTCACCTGTCAAAATCATTTCTCTTGCCTTTGCAAGCCCAACTAATTTAGGAAGTCTAAAAGTACCTCCTAAATCCGGAATTAATGCAAGATTTGTATATACCATTCCAAAAACTGCATTAGTTGATGCAAATACAAAATCGGATGCAAGAGCAATATCACAACCATTTCCAAGAGCAAAACCGTTTACAGCAGATATAACAGGCTTTGGGATATCTTCAAAAGTAAAAATTGTCTGCAGCCGTCTGATTAAAGGAACAGCATCAACAGGCTTAATCCCATTTAAACTAGCCGCAAATTTTAAATCAAGCCCTGCACAAAAAGCATCTCCTGCTCCTGTAATCACTACCGACCTTATTCCATCATCCTCTTTAACATCTTTAAGAACTAACTCAAATTCATTGTAGGTATCTATATCAAGGGCATTTTTTACTTCCGGCCTGTTAATGGTTATAAGGGCTATCTTACCTTCCTTTTTAAGCTTTACTTTGCTCACGACAAGTTACCTCCTTTAATATATTTAGATGTGATTGTTTAGTTGCTCATAGGGTTAATCTCAGCCGTGGCTGAAGGGAACACTATTTAGAAACCTGTTTATCTTTTTCAGCTATTTTTTTTACTCTGTTTTCTGTTGCCTCAAAGTAATCCCAGGTATCAACTTTTTGATTTTTAAAAAAATCATTTTCCGATCGTATAATAGACTCATTTCTATAATGCTGCATCCGGTTCATTTAAAGTACCTCCCTAAAAAAACACACGCAAATAAAAAACTACTCCGATCGTAAGTTAAAATCATAAATATACAGGTTGATCAACACTAAAATTATATTTCCCCAAATCTATTCTGTTTTGTCCTCATTTAGCATTATTTTTTTCTAATACTTTAATAAAAAGAATTAGAAAAATCACTCTTATTACCGGTTGTTAAACATATTCATTTCATGGTAAAAATTTCTTACATTTTTTTTAAATAAAGTTATATTTTTTAATAGAGAGAGACTTTTATGATAACAAAATATATATACAAATTAATTACAAAGTCAGGTTTATTGATATGTTCTGCTCTTATTTTTGCATCTGCTATTACCATTGCATTTACAAATGATTACAAAATTTTTTTGGATACAAAAAAAAAATCCCGGCAGACAAACCATATTTTCTCAAAAAATGACTTTTTTTTGTTAACAAATACAAAAAATTTTACCTGTATTTCATTGATCAACAGCCAAAGTACTGATATATACAGCTTTACTTTTAAGCAGTATTCTCAAAAAAAACATAACACATCCCTGCCTGAAAAAAATAATTTTAAAAATTCTTCAGCAGCAATATATTCAAAATTAAATAATAACAGCTATGCAAATATTGAAAAAAAAAGGGTAGAGGATAAGTACCATGACATTATTGTTAATGCTTCTAATAAATATAACGTTGAATCTGCAATGGTAAAAGCAATTATTTTAGCTGAATCCAGCTACAACCCAAAAGCTGTATCATCAAGGGGGGCTCAAGGCTTAATGCAGCTTATGCCTAAAACAGCACAATATCTTGGTGTAAAAGATTCATTTAATCCAAAGCATAATATTCATGGAGGGGTAAAATATTTCAGAAAACTCCTGGACAGATTTGACAATAACTATGATCTGGCTCTTGCAGCATACAATGCAGGCAGTACAAAAGTAAGAAAATATAAAGGAATTCCACCTTATAAAGAAACAAAACTCTATATTAAAAAAGTAAACAATTATTACAAATATTTTAAATTATATGGATAACCAAACATCATAATCCACACACTAATATAGAGCCTGAACGAAAACTTTTTCGCTCAGGCTCTATTTAGACAGGCTGTAAAAAACTCTAATTTATCCAATTCTTCCAATAAGCTGCTTTAAAGTTATGATAAATAAAAAATTATTTTTTAAATTTAAATTTTTGTTCAAACTTTAATTATGTTTTTTTAAATACTTTGCATAAACCCACTTATTTTCACCCATTTCCGCACAGTCATTATCAATTTTTTTTACATCTATATACATCCCTTTTATGAGAGAAGCCACAATACCATGGTCTGTTGTAGGACCTGATCTTACTACAAGATTAGCTGCTACAACATACAAATTGTTTTTATATTCAGGTTCATCAGATTTAACCGGCATACTATATTCTATTTCAATAAACTTTTTGTTTATCCATTTATCTTCACCTATTCTTGCCCAATCTCCTTTTTCTTCAAAAACAACAACTTTAAGACCCTTTTCAAGCATTCCAATATTATTAGAATCCAAAGCAGGTTTTAATCTTACAACTGCTGTTTTACTTATAACAAAAAGGGCTCTGTTTCTTCCCGATAAAATATCAGCCGAGTGATCTCCTGTACTATCTTTCACTAACAACTGACCATAAATCCAACTGTTTACACCTATTTTTGCCCAACCATTAACACTTTCAACTACATAAACAGGTAATTTTGCCTTTAACAAACCCAATTTCGAAAATTTCTGTGATGGCCCTGATCTGATATTTATATTTCTATCAGCAAAATACCTGCCTACATTTTTTTGCACTGATAACTCTTCTTTTACAAAAACAGACGGTATTTTTATTTTATCCGGTTGTAATAAATCTGTTGTTTGATTCTTAATTACTTGACCTGTATTGTCAAGTAATCGTGCCAGCACCCATTTATCTTCACCTATTTTTGCCCAACCATCAGTAATTTCAATAACCTCTACTTTTGTACCCTTTAATATTTTCCCTGTATGCGTAAAAACTGTTGAAGGTCCACGTCTTATATTAATATTAACTTTTGCAATAAAATAGCCCTGTTCTGCTAAAACATCGTCATTACTATCATAAAGACCAGAAATGCTATTTTTATTTACTTCAGATTTTGATAATAATTTTGCATACACCCAGCGCCTTTTACCAAGCTTTGCCCAGTCACCATCAATTTTTTCAACTGTAACAGTAACCCCTTTATATATTTCACCTGTTTTTTCATATTCAATTGAAGGACCTGATCTTACATTTACATTTTTTAACACCACATATGTAATACCAGCTATTTTTTCTGCATTATCTGCATCAGCTATTTTTTCTATATCATCTAAAGCAGGTGTTTTTTCTAACCTTGCTTCAAGATACTTCAAACCTTCTATAAAAACTTTTTCACCAGGTTTTAATTTCAAAGCAATTTTCAAATCATGTACAGCTTTTTTTATCTCTCCTTTTTGCTCCCATACAGTACAACGATTAAAATAAGCAAGGGCATAATTTTTATCTAAGCTGACAGCCTTTGAATAGTTTTTAATGGCTTTTTCAAATTCCCGTTTTTTATTAAATATATTTCCCCGATTATTGTATGCCATAGCAAAATCCGGTTTTTTTTCAATTGCTTTGCTATAATCTGCCAAAGCATTATCAAATTCATTTTTCTTTTTATATACCAGCCCACGATTAAAATAAGCTTCAGCCAATTCCGGAGCTATCTCTATAACTTGTGTATATACTTCAATGGCCTGGCCGTAGCTCCCTTCAAGCTCAAATCTTCTACCTTTATCAAATAACTTTTTAATAGTATCTGATTTTTCTGCCTCTGCCTGAACATTAGATATTAAAAAAAAAGGATTTAAAACACTTATAATAAAGAAAGTTAGTAAAAATAATTTTAATTTAAAATTGATGTTTTTCATCTGCACCTCTAAAATAAAAATTTGGAATTTGTATTTACTACCAATAATTAACAAACCACCCAATAGGTAATATATTGATTCAGACTTACCAAAAAACTCTATAACAGCCTTTTAATAAAAACTTAAACCTACTTATCAGCAATTAGCATAGCTTTATAATGTTTTGATTTCAAAAGAAGAAAGGATATTTTCATTGATTATTATGAGCTATCACTTCAAATGTGTCAATAAATTAATTGTTAAATTAAGTAAAACTTTCTTCTTAAAAAAATACTTAAAATATCTACTTATTTCTTCTGGATTAATTCTACTTTCAACAGGCTGTTACAAAATGAAAATTTCTTCAAATTTAAGGGAAAAATTTATTTTGTCCACAGGCTATTCCTTGACATTTATGAATTATCTAAATATTAATATTTAAACCTTAATCAAAAAAGCAATAACCTTTACAAAGAAAATTTCTATTATATTGTGATTTACAAACTGATAAGGAATCAAAAATGAAAAATGATTATTTCATAATGTATAATCCTTTAACTTTTAACCTTATGGATATAAAAGAGAAAAATAGTATTACACCCTATGATTTAATCTCCTATATAACCTGCAAAAATGCAGAAAAACTTTCATTTGATACCTATCTTGATTATTTAGTAAAAGACCAAAACAAACACAGAGAAACCATGATTGAAACATTTGCCATGGAAACTTATGCTGCAATTTACATTGGCAACCAAATAGCAAAAACAGAAAAAAGTTCTACTGTATTCCATGCTGATGATAAAAGAAGAACTATAAAAGAGATAATTATTAAACAGGGGAAAAAACCAAAAGCTGTTTTTATAACAGCAATGAGTGCAAATTTTCCAACAGCTGTTATTGATTCCATAATATTAAATCATGGGAAAATCCCCGTGATAATTGGAGGAATTCATGTTTCATCCAGCTACGAAGACACTAATAACTTTATTAGAAAACACTGCCCAAATAAAAATATTATCGCCGATGTTATAGGACCCGGAGATAATATTGTTATAAAACAAATTATAGATGACATTAATAATAATAATTTGCAAAAAACCTATCACGGAAGTATTTCTGTTGAAGACAAGGTATGGATGCCACAAAAAAATGTTGATTACATGCCCCCTTTAAATCTTAATTCATTAAAACGAATTCCAACTGTTGGAAATTTTCTGGCAAAAAACATAAAAGCAATTCCTGTAGCACCTTTGCTGGG
>JASFBI010000412.1 GCA_030149595.1 Desulfobacterales bacterium | reverse complement strand
AATGGACGTAATACCATTTCAGTTTTATAAGTTCTAAACAATCTTTTTTCTAAAGACTTGTGAATTAATTTTATATGAAAGTCAGTTCAATCGGCTATAATCATTGAACTTTCATGCTTTGTTGTGGCAGGTAAATCTGCCATGTATGTTATATGGAAGAGTGTAAAAGTAATACGTCTCTTTTATGATTTGTTGTGGGTAAATCAGGGTGGAAAATTCAGATCTGTCCCATGACCATTGTTAAAAATTTTAAGAAAAACACTATATGTATCAATACTCTATATTAAAAAATCCTGACGAGAAGCAGATACTGCATATATTAAATTTATATAAAGCTGCAAATTGGTGGGAGGAAGATGGTAATGGGACAGATATTATTGATAAAATAATATCAGGAAGTTATATATTTATGACAGTTGCATATCAGGATAAAATAATAGGTATGGGACGTGTGATTAGTGATGGGGTAAGTGATGCGTATATACAGGATGTAACCGTTGATAAAGATTATAGAAACAGAAAAATAGGCTCAAAGATAGTAAGTCTTCTTATTAATAACCTTGAAAAAGATGGGATTAAATGGATTGGACTCATAGCTGAAAATAATTCACAAAAGTTTTATACACCTATGGGTTTTGTAACAATGAAAAATGCCGATCCTATGTTAAAAATATTAAAATGAAATTTAACAAATTAAAGCAGGAAAACTATAAGCAGCTTAAAGCGTTTTTTAAAAACCAGGCAAACCCTCTTTGTGCTTATAGTCTCTCATCAGTTATATGCTGGGAAAATAAAAAATTTGCTCCATTTTATGCAATCTTAGATGATACTCTTGTAATAACTACTCTGTTTGTGGATAAAAAAGAGATGAATCATCTTATTTTACCAGTTTGTCAAGGTAAAATTTTTTCTCCAAAAGAGTTGTTTGATATTGCAAAGTCTTGTAATCGCAATCAGTATTGGTTTGTTCCCCAAAAATATATCAAAACTTTTGAAAAAGAAGATATAGAAAATTATTTTGAAATACACAGACAAAAAGAGTACGATGACTATATTTACCATGCTGAAGATCTTTCAGAACTCAAAGGAAATAAATATTCAAAAAAAAGAAATCTTGTTAACCAGTTTAAAAAAAAATTTGTTCAGAATAGTCGTACAGAAATAGAAACTATAACCTCAGAAAATGCAACAAAGTGCATAGAGTTTTTAGAAGAGTGGTGCAGAATAAAAGATTGCGGTTCAGATAAAGATGATGAGTTTGCATGTGAGAAACAGGCAGCAATAAATGCAATAAACCATATAGAAAATCTTGGTTTAAGAGGGATTCTTATTAAAATTGACAAAAAGATAAGTGCATTTGGTATAGCATCAAAACTAACAGATGATACAGGCGTGCTTCATTTTGAAAAAGCAATGCCTGATAAAAAAGGGTTATATCAATATTTTGACAAACAATGTGCAAAACGGCTTTTTAACGGAGCTAAATATATCAATAAAGAGAGTGATATGAATATTGATGGACTGGCAAAAGCTAAAAAGTCATATTATCCTGTTGAAAAAATATATTCCTACAGACTTGTATTAAAAAGCTAATTTTTTTTCTTGACAAAAAAAAAGATTGTAAGTTACTTTATCAAAATAAAAAAAAATCTATTTAATCCACATAACATACATGGCAGATTTATCTGCCACAACGAAAATTGAAACTCTCATGATTACGGTTTGTTGGACGGAGTTTCATATAAATATCTAAACTTTACAATAATATATTGGGAATGGTGCAAACGGATAACTGTTTTTTTTTGCACAAACTCAAAGGGAATATTGAGATGACACCTTTGCAAAAAGCTCAAAAATTAATAAATAAAAAGGGCTGGTTGTTTGGTCTGATTATTGGAGCAGCATTGACAGTTTTGACGGTGCTGGCTTCTGGATTTATGATTGAAACTACTAATACCGATACCTTTTGTATCTCGTGCCATGCCATGACCCCTTTTCGTGATGCATGGACCCAGTCGGTTCATGGAGGGCAAAACCCTCAAGGATTTGCTGCCCAGTGTGTGGACTGCCATTTACCCCATGGAACTTTTGTAGAGTATGTTGTAGCCAAGGCTGTGACAGGTACCGGGGATGTAATTCAGAACATAATCCTTGATGTGGAAAAATTTGACTGGATGGCCAATGCGGAAAAACGGCGAATGAAGTTTACCTATGATTCAGCCTGTCGTCGTTGTCATCAACGGCTTGATGCAGCACCAGGGATGCCCCGGGGCGGTTTTTTGGCTCATCGTGCGTATTTGCGGGGAGATACCACTAAAAAATGTGTTGAATGTCATCCGCATGTAGGTCACAAAAATATGTTTGATATGGTTAATCGATACTTTAAAA
>JASFBI010000081.1 GCA_030149595.1 Desulfobacterales bacterium | reverse complement strand
AAAGGCTGCAGGGGGCGAATTTGCGCAAATTCGTTTTAAGGTTTTCCTTAAAAAAGAAAAAAAATTGAACAGGGCAAAACCTTTTCATTCAAGAAGAATCTTACAGCTTGTAGTTTTTTTATATAATCTAAAATTTTAAGGTTATGACGCAAACAACCTGTATCTACAACAAAAGATGGAGTAGTTACCCGCTCAAGATCAAATTTCAAAGAATAATTTCTTTCCATGGAAGTCCATAAATATTGAGTTTCTCCATAAATGGATCAGGATCAAACTGTTCTATATTAAAAACTCCTTTGCCTGACCATTTTCCAGTAAGCATCATCATTGCACCAATCATGGCAGGAACACCTGTTGTATAGGAAACTGCCTGGGATCCAACCTCAGAAAAAGCATCCTGATGGTTACAGATATTGTATATATAATATCTTTTTTCATTTCCAGCTAAAACACCCTTTATTAGACACCCTATACAGGTGCGCCCCTTGGTATGCTCTCCCAGTGAAGCAGGATCAGGTAAAATAGCTTTAAGAAATTGAAGAGGAATAATCTCTGTCCCCTTAAACATAACAGGATCAATCCTCGTCATACCAACATTTTCCAGTACTTTCAAATGATTTAAATAGCTTTCTGAAAAAGTCATCCAGAATTTTGCTTTTTTAATTTCCGGAAAATGTTTTATCAAAGATTCCAGTTCTTCATGGTACAAAAGATATATTTTTCGTAATCCAATTCCTTCGGGAAAATCAAAATCCTTAGAAACAGCCATGGGTAAGGTTTCTACCCACTTTCCATTTTCAAAATAACGCCCCTTTTGGGTAATTTCTCTTATATTAATCTCAGGATTAAAATTGGTGGCAAAAGGATAACCATGATCACCTGTGTTGCAGTCAATTATATCAAGTTCATCAATTCTATCAAAATGGTGTTTTTTTGCCCATGCAAAAAACACATTGGTAACTCCAGGATCAAACCCGCTGCCCAAAAGGGCCATAAGCCCTTTTTCTTTAAACCGCTCATGGTAATCCCACTGCCAGCTATAGCAGAATTTTGCTTTATCCCGGGGTTCATAATTTGCTGTATCCAGATAATTTACACCTGTTTTAAGGCAGGCATCCATAATATGAAGATCCTGATAGGGCAGTGCCACATTTATAATCATATCAGGCTTAAAAGAGACAATAAGATCAACAAGCTCAGAAACATTATCAGCATCCACCCTGGCTGTTTGGATAGATCTTTTAATCCCTGATGCAATTTTATCACATTTTTCCTTAGTACGGCTGGCCAAAAGAATATCTGTAAATACATCAGGTACCTGGGCACATTTATGTGCAACAACATAACCTACACCACCAGCTCCAATAATTAAGACTCTACCCATAGACTTTTCCTTTTGAATCTATATTTTTTCATCTTTATCATTAAAATAAGTATATCCCCTCAGACACTGCTCATATATCATGGTGATTTTACGACGCTGCTCAGGACTGATTAAATTTTCCAACACCGCCTGTTCAGCAGTAAGTCTGAACCGTTTCACCATCTTTTTCGGTGTATAATCCACATAGGATAGTATATCAGCCACAGAACCTCCCTCTGTCTCCTGTACAAAACTATAAGTTCCATTTTTATACACTCTTATACTCATCACATTGGTATTTCCCAGAAGGTTATGAAAATCACCCAGGGTCTCCTGGTAGGCACCAACAAGAAAAACACCAATATAATAGTCCTGATTTTTTAAAACTTCATGGAGTTTTAGTTTTTTAGAAACTCCGTGTCTATCTATAAAACGGTCAATTTTACCATCACAATCACATGTAATATCTGCAATAATCCCATTTTTTGAAGGTTTTTCATTAAGACGGTGAACAGGCATCACAGGGAAAATATGATCAATCGCCCAGAAATCTGGTAAAGATTGAAATATACTGAAGTTTCCATAATACGTATCACAAAGAGCAATGTCAATGTCCTTAAGACTCTTTGGAATATCTGCAAGCTTTTTTAAATAATCACCTATGCCACAAAGAATACACCAAAAAATTTTATCGGCCAGGGCTCTCTGTTTCAGGCTGAGATCTCCTGTTTTAAACAGCTGTAAAACCTGTTCTTTGTAATACAGGGCATCATTGTAACACTCCTGAATATTTTCCATATTCAGTGTTTCCAATGCCTCCATCATATTCATGATAACATCGGGTGTCTCTTTTTCTAATTTATCCGGTAAAGAAATTTGATCAACATTACTGGTGTCGAAAATATTAAACAGTAAAACAGAGTAGTAAGCAACCGTTACTCTGCCTGATTCAGTAATAATTGTAGGATGAGAAATTTCTTCATGATCTAAAACTTCCATAACGGCTTCTATAATATCAACACAGTACTCATCAAAATTATAATTACGTGAATTTGTATCACTGGTATTGGATCCATCATAATCTACAGCAAAACCACCGCCTAAATCAAAATATCCCATGACTGCCCCTTCTTTTACAAGACCTGCATAAACCCTGCTCGCCTCCTGTATGGAAGAACGGATATCCCGTATATTGGGAATCTGGGATCCAAGATGATAATGGAGCATCTGCAGACAATCCTGCATACCTGCCTCCTTAAGCCTTTCAAAAACTTCAACTATCTGAAATACTGTGAGCCCAAAAAGGCTGTTATCTCCCCCTGAATCTGTCCAATGCCCCCCTCCCTTTGTGGAGATTTTTAAACGCACACCAAGAAGAGGCCTAATATCAAGGGTGCGGGAACATTTAAATATCAGATCAAGCTCACTTGGCATCTCAAGTACAAAAAAACACTTATAACCCATCTTGCATGCAAAAAGTCCCAGCTCTATAAATTCTCTATCTTTATATCCATTACAAATTAGACATGCTTCTTTATCTTTTAAAAATGAGAGTGCCGCTATAAGCTCAGCTTTACTGCCTACTTCAAGTCCATGGTGATACTCTTTTCCTATACAGGTGATTGCATCAATCACCGCCTTTTTAGGGTTAACCTTAATGGGGAAAACACCTTTAAACTCTCCTTTGTATCCAAGACCTGCAATGGCTGCACGAAAGCTCTCATGCAGCTGGATAACCTGAGAATCCAAAATATCTTCAATACGAAGCAGCACAGGCATATCATACCCTCTAACTTTTATACCTGAAATAACATCTAAAAGAGAGACTGATACTTTTTTATCATTCAAAAACGGTGTAACAACAACATCACCACTTTCTGAAATATCAAAATATCCGGCACCCCATTCCCGTATGCGGTATAGCTCTGCAGAATCTTTAACAGACCATTTTTCAGTTTTTTTTTGCAATTCACATAACCCCTTTTTTTTAAAAAAAAACAGTAGCCACTACTTTTAAAGCAAGCTTTTACAGAAAAAATAATCCCATACAACCACCAACTTATACAACAGTTAATTTTATATGAAAGACGGTTTTATTTTAAACCTTGAATATACTCATGGTTTAATTCTTTTATAAAAAAAAACACCTCTGACTAACAGAATAAAATTTCTGTCATGTCCAACCCTTTGATTAATTTCTAATTAAGTAATTTAAACGCCATATTGTAAGCACAGCTCTTTTTTAAAATTTTGTTTGTTAGAGGAGAAAACTATTCATACTTAATTTACATGATAGGGATATATGCTTTATATAACATACATGGCAGATTTATCTGCCACAACGAAAATTGAAACTCTCATAAATACGGTCTGTTGGACGGAGTTTCATATAAAAATATAGTGAAACAAACATTTTTAAACTATTTCCAGGTAATTTAAAATCATATTAAAAGTAGAATTAATAAGTTGACGTTATAATTATACTTTTGATATGAACTTTAAGTGACTTTTTAAAAAAAATTATAAGTAATTTATAAGCAGGTAGAATATGAAAAACAGTAAATCAATGAAAAATCATTCCAGACATTATATTGAAATGGCATTTAACACAGATAATAATAAAAGATTAGATAATCCTGACGGTTATGGAAAACGAACTGGTCAATGTGGTGACACAATCGAATTTTTTCTAATGGTAGCTCAAGGTTGTATTCATCGTATATTATTTAAAACCAATGGATGTTTAAATACAAATGCCTGTGCAAACACAGTAGTTTATCTGTCAAATGGAAAAACAATAAAAAACGCATGGGACATAACTTCTGAGGATATTGTTAATTATTTAGAAACCCTGCCTGAAAAAGATACCCATTGTGCTGAACTAGCTACAGGTGCATTTTATCTTGCCCTTTTCAATTATCAAAAACTTCAGCGTTCTCCATGTAAAAAAATTTATGGGAAAAAGCAAGCTGAGAGATAATACATGCCAAAGTTAGAGCAGCCATATCCAATACAAACATCAGACGGATTTATAGCACTCACCCCGTCTTTTTTGACCATGAGTACAAACCATGTTATAAGCTGGCTTATTGGGCATGAACCAAAGCCAGGGACACTTTTTCCTCTATATAAACTTTTTTGTGAAAAAGACTTAATTAAGGTAAAATCTGCAATAAGTTATGCTGTAAAAAACAAAAAAACAAAAGCCGGATTAGAAATAGAACTTCTATATAAAGGTACAAGTGAATTTTTATGCAGCTATTCTGTACATCCTGTTTTTGATTCAAAACAGGATGTTACAGGTGTAATTCTCTGTTTTGAAAAAGCAAAAAAAAAGAGATCTGTTTATAATCTACCGGAACATGATAATGTATTAGATGAACTGCCTGAAGGCCTGTTTACCATAACAACCAACTGGCAGATTTCATATTTTAATAAAACAGCTGAGAAAATCACAGGTTATAAATCCAAGGAAGTAATAGGAAAATATTGCTGGGAAATTTTTAAATCAGATATTTGTAAAAACCTGTGCCCTTTACGTAAAAGCATGAATAACTCTGAAACCTATATAAATCAGGAGATAAAAATATTTAATAAGGACGGCACAAGACAGACTATTATAGCAAATACAAGTGTGCTTAAAAATAGATTAGGAGAAATTTCAGGAGCTATAGAAACATTTCTCCCGGTTCAACAAAAAACATATCTGGCAGATACAGTAAAATATCACCACTCATTTGAAAATATTATCGGGAAAAGCGAAAAAATGCAGCAGCTGTTTGCCATGCTGCCCGATATAGCAGAAAGTGATGCAAACATCCTCATATGCGGGGAGAATGGAACAGGTAAAGATATTGTTGCCAAAGCAATTCATACTCATTCCATGCGGAAAAAAGAACCATATATTGCTGTTAACTGTTCAGCTTTTGCTGAAAGCCTGCTGGAATCCGAGCTTTTCGGACATGAAAAATCAGCATTTACAGGAGCTGACCGTTTAAAAATCGGCAGATTTGAACTGGCTGGGACAGGAACCCTGTTTCTTGACGAAATAGGGGAACTTAAACCTGAATTACAGGTGAAACTGCTTCGCGTTCTTGATCAAAGAGAGTTTGAACGTGTGGGAGGCACACAATCCATTGACATGACCGCCAGAATTATCAGTGCCACCAATAAAAATCTAACTAAAGCCATTGCCGACAAATCGTTTAGAGAAGATTTTTACTATCGTCTGCGTACTGTTTCTTTGACCCTGCCGCCACTTCGGGAAAAAAAAGAAGATATTCCTCTGCTTGTCACTCATTTTATAAAACTATTTAACAAAAAATATAAAAAAGAGATCCGTTCTGTTGATACAAAAGTAATGCGCTTTTTCAGGCAGTATAATTTTCCCGGAAATGTCAGGGAGCTGAAACAAATTATAGAACATGCCTTTGTTTTTACAAAAGGACCTGTTATATTTTTAAGCAAGCTTCCAGATTTTAAAGAGTTCAATACAAAAGAACAACAATTAACTCCCCAAAAAACTCTGTTTACTGTTAAAAAACCGGGGAAAAAAGCAATTTTGCACGCCCTTTCACTTTGTGATGGTAAACGACAAAAAGCAGCTGACCTTTTATCCATAAGCCGAACATCTTTGTGGAGACTTATTAAAAAACTGGAAATAGAATAAAAAAACCTGAATAGTTTCAGATGTTTCAGATGTTTCAGATGTTTCAGATGTTATTAAAGCACTCACCTATTTTCATAACCGTTTAAAATATAACTGTTTTCTTCTGCATACAAACACATCTGTTTAAGATAAAATGAAACATCCTGGCTGTTTCATTTTATCTTAAACAGATCAAATATCATATATAATCTCCATGTCTCTTTTAAACATCTACCCTCCTCCATACCAAACCTAATTATAGCCTATGAAATCAATCGCTTACATAATGGCACACGGCTTGCATAGAGTTTAATTAAAAATATTTAGATAATAACAACCAGGTAGATTCAGTTTGTAACAATATAACCGGCATGGCCGGAGCATGGTTATTCTTTATCGACCACAACGAAAAATGAAACTCTCATAATTACGGTCTGTTAGACAGAGTTTCATATAACATACATGGCAGATTTATCTACCACAACGAAAATTGAAACTCTCATGATTACGGTCTGTTAGACAGAGTTTCATATAAAATTAAGGAGAACAGACATGGAACATCAGGCTAAAGCCATAGATGAAATTTTGGAACACTATCCAGAGAAATCCGAATTTCTAATTTTTTTATTGCAGGATATCCAGTCCGAATATGGATATATATCTAAAGACTCCATGCAGTTAGTATCTGATTATACAGGAGTACCAATAACCCAGGCATACTCAGTAGCCACTTTTTATCAATCATTCAGGTTAGAACCAAAAGGTGAACACGAATTGCGGGTTTGTCTTGGTACAGCCTGTCACTTAAAAGGTGGACAACGTATTGTTGAAGAGTTAGAACGAAAACTCAACATCAATAGCGAAGAGACCACAAAAGATATGATGTATACATTAAATACGGTAAACTGTGTTGGTGCCTGTGCTTTGGCACCAGTTTTATTAGTTGATGAAAAATATGAAACTAATATTACAGCTGGAAAAATTAAAAAAATACTAAAAAAAATCGAATCAAAATAAGTGGCGCATGGAAGGAAGAAAAATGAGCAATGGAAATACTGCAATAGATATTGATAGTATAAGTCTTAAATCCCATGAAGATTTAAATGCTTTAAGACAGAGTATTATTGACAAACATGATCCAAACAGACCGGAAATATTAATCTGCCATGGAACTGGATGCATAGCAAATGGCAGTGTAGAAGTTATAGATGCTTTTAAAAAAATTTGTGCAGAAATAGATATTGATGCCAAAATTATGCCAGGGATCAAAGCTACCGGCTGCCAGGGGTTATGTTCAAAAGGTCCTCTGGTTCTTATAAAACCACAGGGGCTTTTTTATCAAAAAGTCAAGCCTTCTGATGTGGAAGATATTATACAAAAAACAATTATTAAAAAAGAACCGGTTGAGCGTCTTTTATATAAAGATCCAAAAACAGGTGAAGCAATTCATACTGAAGAGGAAATTCCATTTTATAATCTTCAGGAACGAA
>JASFBI010000080.1 GCA_030149595.1 Desulfobacterales bacterium | reverse complement strand
TTTGGGCTGATACATCTTACTCAATATACCGATGCGAACATCCGGCAGTGTAATTATTTCGATTCTATCCTCTCCTGTTTGGGAAGGATCTATTATATTTTGTGTTAATGCTTCAAATACGGTTTTTTTCCCTGATTGTTTGAGTCCTATAATTCCTAATTTCATAACAGCCTGTCAATATATCCCATAGAGGTTAAAATTTGTTTTTTTTATTAACACTATTCATATTTTTTAAATATCACATGAAGTTTTTATTTATCAAATTAATTTTTCCTTAAAATCCACGCAGATATTATACCTGAAATAAAGCCAAAAAAATGGCCTGTACAGCTTACCCCTGGAATATATACTGTTAACGAAAAAAACAGCATACCTCCGTATGTAAAAACAGTTACAAAAGATATAATAACAGCAATAATTTTGCTCTGAAAAAAACCCAAAAACATTTAAAACCCTATCATACCAAAAATAACACCACTTACACCTATATGATTTGTTTTACTCTGTCCAAATGTCCATACACACAAGCCGCTGATTATAATTATTAAAAACACAGCCAAAAACGTTTTTTTCCTGTTCATGGAAAGAGATACTCCAAGAAGAATAAAGAAAGTAGTGGAATTGGCTATAATATGTGCCATGTTTGCATGGATAAACGGAGCTGTTAAAATCTGGTACAGTGTACCCATATCTCTTGGGCAGATACCAAAATTTCTTATATCAACAGGAACAAGAAAATTTACAAAATATACTGCCCATAAAAAAGCAACTGCCATAAATGCTATTTGAAAATTTTTAACCATATTTTCAATACCTGTCTGTTATTTTTTTATCAAAACGCTACTCATCAATTACCTTTTTTACAACTGAATAACTATAAAATTAAGAACTTTATAAATACCTTCGTATATTTTCCAGAAAGACGTCAATCCCTCTTTTTTCAAATATTCAAAGTATATTTTTATAAAATCTATTTTTAAAATTCTTTTATCTTTCCCATTTAAGATTATATAACAACCGTTTACAGGAATTATTTCTCTGGAGAGATCCATAAAAAATTGAGAAGAAGCAAGAGCAAAAAAAGTTTGATATTGTTTCTAAATATTTGTTGTGCCATGATAAAAAATTTTTATGTCTGTTATTGCATTTTTAATAATTTTAAATTTTTAATATAAAAGCATATATCATGAACAATAGATCTATTCAAAACCTCCTTTGTTTTATAGAACAGCCAAGCAGATATCTTGGCAACGAGATAAACTCCATAAAAAAAAATCCAGAAAATATGGATCTGCATATCTGTTTTGCCTTTCCAGACTTGTATGAGATAGGAACATCTCATTTTGGAATTCAGATACTCTACCATATGTTAAACAGCATTGAAAATATTTTTGCTGAACGGGTTTTTGCTCCTGCACTTGACATGGCAGACAAGCTAAGTGAGGCAAAACTTCCACTTTCATCTTTAGAAACAGAAACACCTCTGTGTAACTTTGACATTCTTGGGTTTTCTCTTCTTTATGAGCTTAATTATACCAATATACTATACATGCTGGATCTGTCAGATATACCTTTTTTATCTTCTTCACGAAATGAAAATCATCCCTTAATTATAGCCGGAGGACCATGCACCTGCAACCCTGAACCTGTTGCTGATTTTTTTGATGCTTTTTTAATAGGAGATGGTGAAGTTGCTGTAAAAAAGATTGCTGAAGTCTATATTACCTGGAAAAAAGAAAAAAAGAGCAACAGAAAAGAGCTTTTAAAAAAATTATCCTTAATAGAAGGGGTTTACATACCATCTTTTTTTACTCCAAAATATGATCAATCAAATTTTCAAATACTTGAACCTGTTTACGACAATTATACAAAAGTAAAACGCACTGTAGTTTTAGACTTAGACAGTGCGTTTTTCCCAATATCTCCTGTTATACCCTATGCAAAACCTGTTCATGACCGTCTGCGCATTGAAGTTTCCAGAGGATGCTCCAGAGGCTGCAGATTCTGTCAGGCTGGTATGATATACAGGCCTGTCCGTGAAAAATCGCCTGGCAAATTAAACCAAATCATAGAAAAAAGTTTTGACAAAACAGGATACGAAGATATTTCACTGCTCTCTTTAAGTACAGGAGATTACACATGCATCGCACCCTTTATGGAAGATCTTATGCATAAATATGCTCCTTCACATATTGCTGTATCTCTGCCATCTTTAAGGGCAGGATCACTTACCCCCAAGCTAATGAGTATTATTAAAAAAGTACGGAAAACAGGGTTTACCATTGCTCCTGAAGCTGGCAGCCAGAGGTTAAGGGATATAATAAATAAAAATATTACAGAAGACGAAATTATCTCCACTGTCAAAAGTGCCTTTGAGCTTGGCTGGCAGGTAATAAAACTATATTTTATGATAGGTCTCCCTGGTGAAACCCATGATGATATTGTAGCTATTACTGATCTGGTAAAAAAATTATGGAATACAGATATTGTAAAAAAGAAAAAAGGGAAAATAAATGTCAGTATTACAACATTTATACCTAAACCCCATGTTCCTTTTCAATGGTCACCTCAAATCTCCCTTAAAGAGTCTGAAGAAAAAATAATATTTCTTAAAAAAAACCTGAGGCTGCCCGGTATTAACTTTAAATGGCAGGATCCAAAAGTCAGTCAGGTTGAAGGTCTATGGGCAAGAGGAGACAGACGACTATCAGATGTGCTTGTTTCTGCATATAAAAAAGGTTGCCGATTTGATGGATGGAGTGACACTTTTTCATATAAAGCATGGGAATCAGCATTTGAAAAATTAGATCCTGGCATTGATTTTTATACCACCCGAATAAGAAATACCAGCGAACCTCTTGCCTGGGATCACATAGATGCTCTTGTATCTAAAGAGTTTTTAAAAAATGAACTAAAAAAAGCTGCTTGCGGTACACTATCCAAAGATTGCAGACAAGACCAGTGTCAAATGTGCGGTGTATGCGACTTTTCAAAAATAAAACCTGTTTTTGCAGAAATCCATGAACCTGAAAACAGAAGCAAAAAACTTACAGAAAAATGTGAGTCTCCAACATACAAGACCATGAAAATCAACTATTCAAAAATAGGAAAAGCAAAACATTTTGGCCACTTAGAACTCGTTAAGATTTTTTTAAGAGCATTGAGAAGATTAAAAATATCCATAAAATACTCCTCTGGTTTCCATCCAAAACCAAAAATAAGATTTAGCGATACTCTGCCCATAGGCATTGAAAGTAATTGTGAGTCCTTTTATATTACTACCCCGGTATCTGAAAAAGAGGAATCAATATTCCCTGCTATTAATAATCATCTACCCCATGGACTTTGTGTTAATAGCTGCAAAACAGAAAAAAACCAAAAAGGTTCTGTTTCAAAAAAAGCAGTATCATATCAAATAACACTTGAACAGGGATCTTTTGACAAGGCTCTTCTTACCACCTATGACAATTCAAGCGACTTTTTTTATACAAAGGTAAATAAAAAAGGAAAGTTGAAAAAAAATGATTTAAAAGTTATAGTAGAATCATTACAAATCATATCACCCGATAAATTGTTAATAATTCTAAAAACAGAGTCTGAAAAAACAGTAAGGCCGGATGTGATTTTAAAACATGTTTTCCAAAAAACCAAACTTCAAATCCAAAAAGCGACTATAATAAAATGCATACAGAACTGATAATAAATGACACAGACCATGAAACAAGAGTTGCTCTTTTAGAAGATAGCACCATAGTTGAACTTTTCATTGAGCGGGGAAAAGATTCAAACCTGGCAGGGAACATATATAAAGGACGTGTGCAAAGAGTTCTCCCTGGAATGCAGGCCGCTTTTGTAGACATAGGTATTAAACAAGCTGCATTTATTTATGTAAAGGATGTAATCTCTGATTTTCCCCATAAAAAGGCGGATGGTTTCAAACAAAACGACATGGATTTTGAATGTAAAGGTGAATATAATTATGAAGAAATAAAATCACACCCTTTGGATGATACAAATTTAAATGGAAATAACTCTTCTGAAAATCATTTTCATATAGAAGAGCTTTTGAAAAATAACCAGGATATTTTTGTACAGATTGCAAAAGCACCCATAGGAAGTAAAGGGGCAAGAGTTACATCGCATATTTCTATTCCCGGCCGTTTTCTGGTTTTAATGCCTACTGTAAATCATGTAGGGGTCTCAAGAAGAATTGAATCTGAAAAAGAACGACAGAGATTAAAAGATCAAGTAGAGTCTTTAAGAACGCAAAAGTATGGATTTATAGTAAGAACGGCAGGAGAAGGTGTTTCAAAAGATAAAATCCAGCAAGAGTTGTTTTTTCTTTCAAATTTATGGGAAAATATACAAAAAAAATATCAGACATTATCAGCACCAGCACTTTTACATAAAGAGCTTAGCGTTACCCTGCGGGCTGTAAGAGACCTTTTAACAAAACAGGCAGATAAACTTATAATTGATTCCCGTAAAAGCTACATAGAGGTCTTAAGTTTTTTAGATGACTTTATGCCCGGTTTGAAATCATCTGTGGAGTTTTACAATGAGCCTGAACCCATATTTGATGCTTATAATATTGAAGGAGATATATCACGGGCTTTAAAGAAAAAAGTATGGCTTAAATCCGGTGGCTATATTATTATTGAACATACAGAAGCTCTTATTTCAATTGATGTTAATACCGGCCGTTATGTTGGTAAACATAACTTTGAAGAGACGATATTAAAAACAAATTTAGAAGCAGTAAAGGAGATTGCCTACCAAATAAGGCTTAGAAACGTTGGAGGCATAATAATAATAGATTTTATTGATATGAATCATAAATCCCACAAAGAAAAAGTTTTTAACGCATTTAAAAATGCATTAAAAAAAGATAAAAGTAAAACCCATGTCCTGCCTCTGTCTGAATTAGGAATAATTCAAATGACAAGAAAAAGAGTAAGAAAAGCATTGACCAGACAGCTTTGTGAACCATGTTTTTATTGTATTGGTGAAGGATATTTAATCTCCAAACAATCTATCTGCTACAATATTTACAGAGAAATTATAACAAAATCAAAGGATATGACCGGAATAGTCTTTAGCCTTTATGTAAACCCTGAAATTGCAAACTTGCTCCACAATGAAGAGAGCAAGCTTATACTTTCCCTTGAACGCAAGCTAAAAGTACAAATTCTCGTTTATCCAAATTCTAAATATCATTTAGAAGAGTTTGATATTTTTGAAATTATTGGAGATGCATAGTTTTGAATCAAAATTATTTTACAAAAAATAAAAGGTTTGATTCTTGACAGAATCTATTATTTATGCTTTTATTTTTGGGATAAAGTAACAGGCAGGCTTTTTAGATAAATGCGTTTACATAAACAAAATAAGATTTTTATCTGGAATCCCACTATCATATTAAGGAGTTAGTGCTACAATGAAAAGAACGTATCAGCCAAGCAGAATCAAACGTGCAAGAACACATGGCTTCAGAAAACGGATGTCTACCAAACAGGGCAGGAGAATAATAAACAGAAGAAGAGCAAGAGGCAGGTCAAAATTAACTGTTTAATCAATTAGTTATAGGTCCAATTAAAAAGTGAGCAGGTAGGATTTAGGATATTTGTTTTATAGATTTTCATCTGACTAATTTCTCTTATGGTACAAGTTTTTTCTTTTAACCTTGTGGAATTAATTATCTGAAAAGCTATAGTATAATCTACATAGATCTAAAGAATTAATATTTTAAATCTATAATTTTATTTTTTTTGTGATGGTTTTTTTTGAAATCATATTTATTTACCAAAACAGATCGTATACTTAAACGCTCTGAATTTCTTTTTTTATCGAAATACGGAACAAAAATCCACAACAAACTCTTTATTGCTGTTATAGATAAAGGTAAAATCGATAAAATACGTATTGGAATAACTGTTACAAAAAAAGTAGGAAATGCTGTGGTTCGCAACAGACTGAAACGTTTAATACGTGAGTACTTTAGATTAAACAAAGATAATATTTCCGGGAATTGGAATATAAATTTAATAGTGAAAAAAGAGGCTGCTGGATTATCTTCAAAACTGATTAATTCATCATTGCATACTCTTTTTAAGAAGATAGGAAAAGAGTATTGTTAGCTATAGTTCTTGATTATGAAAGACAGATAAATTTTACTAAATTACTCCTCTTCTCTTTCCTTCAATTTTATTATTCAACTTCTGTCAATACTATTTAAAATTATGTTTTTAAAAAAATTGATATTATTAATAATTAAAGTATATCAAATAATAATATCCCCTTTTTTCCCTCCTGCTTGCCGTTTTTATCCTACCTGCTCACAGTATGCCATTGATGCTGTAACCAGGTATGGTATTTTTTATGGAATTTATCTTGCAGCAAAGCGAATTTTAAAATGTCATCCATTTCACCCGGGAGGATATGAACCTGTTACTTGACAACTAAGTACCTGAGCATAATTAATTCAATATTTCTAAATTGTTTTTGTAATAAATATTAATAAGTTAGCTTGCGAAAGATTATGTTTAGTTTTGCACAGGTACTTACAAACAAAAACAATAAAGAAAGAGAGGTTAATGCAATGGAAAACAACAAAGAGGCAAAGAAAAAAGAAAGTCACGCCAAAAAAGGTGCCGATTCAGACTCTGAGTCCAAAGAACTGGAAAAATGCCGGCAATCTTTGGCAATAGCTGAGATAAAAGCAGATTTACTGGATTTCATCCCGACTCCGGTAATGGCAGTGGATAAGGAATTTAATGTTACTTATATGAACAGGTCCGGCGCTCAGGCGGTTGGTAAAACACCCGAAGCCTGTGTGGGGCAGAAGTGTTTTAGCCTTTTTAACACCGGACATTGCAACACTCCCGACTGCCAGGTAGCAAAGGCCATGCAGCAAAACGATGTTTTCACCAACGACACGGTAGCAAAGCTGCCGACCGGAGAGATTCCGATCCGTTACACCGGCGTGCCTGTCAAGGACTCAGAAGGTAATATTGTGGGCGGTTTGGAATACGTGCTTGACATCAGCAAGGAGATGGAAGTTACCCATGGTGTGCGGAAACTTGTGCAAGCGGCAATCGAGGGAAGGCTTGATACTAGGGCAGATGTTAATCAATTTGAAGGCAATTATCGCACAATTGTGCAGGGCGTAAACAACACTCTTGATGCGGTAATCGGCCCGTTGAACGTGACGGCCGAATACGTTGACCGCATCAGCAAGGGCGATGTTCCGGAAAAGATTACGGATGATTACAAGGGCGATTTCAATGAGGTCAAAAATAACCTCAACGTCTGCATTGACGCACTGAACGGCCTTGTTTCCGAAACCGGCATGGTGGCTCAGGCTGCTGTTGAAGGCAGGCTTGATACCAGGGGTGACGCAGAAAAATTTGGCGGAGACTTCGGAAAGATCGTGCAGGGTGTAAACGATACTCTTGATGCGATAATCGGCCCGTTGAACGTGACGGCCGAATACGTTGACCGCATCAGCAAGGGCGA
>JASFBI010000079.1 GCA_030149595.1 Desulfobacterales bacterium | reverse complement strand
AGAATTTCTTATCATATGAACCATGGGTTCATAAAGTGCCTCCACCACATTCCTATCTATTTCTGTATCTTCTCCAGCCATCTTTAAAATTACGTTTTTCTGCGTATTTTTTGATAGATCCCTAACAAGTCTTATCATTTTTTGAAATGTATTTTTAATTGGAACCATCCGCATGGACATGGAGATCTTTTGAATATCTACAATTATTCTTGTAAGCCTGCCTAAATTTTGAACAAGCTCCTGATCCTTTATCTGATTTAATGATTTATTCTCTTTTAACATTGAATGAGCAATGACAAGTTCACCCGATAACTCCACAAGATCATCTAATTTATTTGTATCAACCTTTACCTGGGCCGCAATTTTATGTTTTACCCCTGACCGATTTAAATCACTCTGCTTTATCAATGTCTCTTTAATTTTCTGTTCTTCAACCCTATTCTTTTCAACTAAAATTTCTCCGATTTTCTTTTCAGGACACTCTTTCTGGATATCAAGTGACTCTTTTAACTCAGATTTTGTTATACTCCCTTCTTCTACAAGCATCTCCCCAATAGGCACTGCACTCTTTCCAGCCTCAAATACCTGCTTTATCTCTCCTATAAGCACCTCTATATCTATTGCTGAATCATCAACTGTTTCAGCCGATAACACACTTTTATTTACAAGCTTAATTAGTTGACTTAACGTGTCTACAGATGAAAGAACAATATCTGTAATTTTATTGTCAAGCTTAATATTACCCTGTCTTGCACTGTCTAAGAGGTTTTCTGTATTATGGGACAAACGGTTTATTTTTTCTAAATTTAAAAACCCTGAAACACCTTTTATTGTATGAAACGGTCGAAAAATATCATTAATTATATCATTATCATTGGGGTTTTGTTCAAGCTCAATAAGGTTTATTTCAATAGTTGCAAGATTTTCTAAAGCTTCAATAACAAAATCTGCCATAATACTTATATCTTCATCTAATAACTTTTCAGGTTGAAATACCTCTTCCTTTTCTTCCTTTTCTTCCTTTTCTTCCTGGTTATTTAAATCCATGCTTCCCTCTGACAAACCAAGATCTTTTAATAACTGTTTCAGATCTTTATCATTGTACTCCTCATCTTGCTTTAAAGCTCTTATTAGTTCCTGTAAACTTGTAATCCCCCTGTTTAAAACATTTACATCATCAGTCTCAAAGAGTATTAATTTTCCAATATAACCCTCTACACCTGAAAGAATATCAAACAGTAATTGATTATTACTGTTTTTAACTAAAACTCCCAAATCTTTTATAAGATTTATGAGTATACCAAATCCTGGGATATCATCAGGTTCAATCATAACAACCTGTAATGCAATTTTATCAAGAATCACATCTATTTTATCATAATTCATTGCCATAGCACAGACTCCGTTTTTCAGTTCAAGATTTTATAGAATAAATGTCAGATTAACTGTATTTTATAATTTTTAAAAACCAGTTACAGATTATTATGAGATAAAATTTTTTCCGAATTCAAAGTGAAAACCTGAATAAATTAGCATTTTATAACAGCCCGCTGACATGCTTATAGATATTTTTATATCTATTTCTGGTAAATTGTAGGGGCAATATATTTAAATTTATGCTGAATATTCATAAGGCTTTCCGAATGCCCTATAAATAAGCATCCCCCATCTTTTAAACTATCCCAAAATTTATTTACAAGTACTCCCTGAGTCTCTTTATTAAAATATATCATAACATTTCTACAAAAAATAATATCAAATTTATTAGCAAGGTTAAATGGATTCATAAAATTTAACCTTTGAAAATCTATTAACTTTGAATATTTTTCTTTAACTTTATAATAACCATCAGAGTTGCCGCTACCTTTTTGAAAGTATTTCCTTAACAAATTCAGAGATATATTTTTACAATAATCTTTATGGTAAACTCCTCGTGTAGCTTTATTTAAAACTTTTGTAGAGATATCTGTGGCAAAAATATGAAAATTATCTGTACTTTTTTGATCGAAATATTCCATAAAACAGATTAAAAGAGTATACACCTCTTCTCCGCTGGAACATCCGGCACTCCAAATTCTAATTGAATCATTTTTCTTTAAATATATGTTTTTTTTTAATCTTGGAAAAATATTGGAGTTTAAAAAATCAAAATGCTTTTGTTCTCTAAAAAAACTGGTGAAATTCGTGGATATAGCATCTATCATTGTTATAATTTCATCACCAGAACTATCATTTACAAGTATCTTGTAATACTGATGAAAAGTATCTATTTTTTTTTCCCTTAATACTTTTGAAAGCCTTGACTTAACCAGTTCTTTTTTACCCTCCTGAAGATTTATACCACACTTGTTATAAACAAGCTCAGAAATAAGATTAAAATCTTTGGTTGAGAGTTGAAAATCAAGCATTTTTTTTCTCTTTAAATATAAAGTAGTTCTCTAATGTTCTGTCCAGTTTCTGCATTGGAAAATTATTTTTGATCATAGGAATACAATTAGGTATAGCTGTAGTCAAATTAATCCCTCTTTGAACTTGAAGAATGCAGCTTTTAAAATTTCATATACGATATAGACTGTCTATTGCAAACAGATTGCATTATATATAGCATATGAAAAATATTTTGTTTAATTTTGTAACAACCTGTAAAACACTATTTATTTTAAGACAAACACAGGGAAGTTATTTTTAGCTGTTCAGCTAAAATAATATTATAGATAATACTAAAAAAGCAGGGGGAAAGTCAAACAATCATTTTTTTTTCACAGGTTTGTAAAACTTATCTTATCATTTTCCCAAAGTAGCACAGAATAAAAACAATATCTCTTTTTTTATTCTATGTCACTTTGCCTTGCATTTAAAATCAATAAATTTTTATCTTATGGACTTTGTCCTGGTATATCATAAGTAGTACATGAACCTGATGCACACTTTCTTGTTTGACTGCCAACACCGCTCTGCCCAGAGGATGATTTTATTCCCATACTAAAATTTGTAGTACTCAACACCCTTTCAAAATTCCTTACTCCACATTCAGGACAACTCATATTTGCTTTTTCATCATTATTCATTACAAGGATTTCAAAAAATTTTTCACATTCCAAACATTTAAACTCAAAAATCGGCATATTTCCTACTCCATTTTCTATATAACATACATGGCAGATTTATCTGCCACAACAAAAATTAAAACTCTCATGATTACGGTTTGTTGGACAGAGTTTCATATAAATAACCTTTATACCAGACCGTTACAAAACAGTAACTTTCCCATTTTCTACATTGGGAAAATGTTACTTTTTTTTGCAGTCCTAAAATATTTTCTATTTAAATTAGCAACTTAATGTTTTTTACAATACTTATATTTTACCTCCTGAAACAAGAGCATAAACAACCACTTTTTGCATAATTTTTTCCTTTATGGAACATGGAACATCAAGCTTTAACCTTTCAAGATACTGGTTAGCCTGGGAAGGCACTGTTTTTAATGCTGTTTTTAAATGCCTGTATGATATTTTTTTTGCTTTCATATTATTTTTAAACTGTTTTAAAGAACCTGCAATAACCAGTTCCTCTTTTGTCAAATCACATCCAAAGGGAAATATTGGGAAAAGACCATCTTTTTTATAAAAAGCAATTTTTTCTTCAAGCTTTTGGGGATAATTACTTCTAAACCTGTCCGGGATTTTATAATTAGACTCTATTTTTTTTGCTTTTTTTGCTTTTTTTAACAGTTTGGCCTGAAATCTTGAATCTGTAACATTTAACAGAGATGCAATAATTTCTTTATCTGAACGTCCATATAAATCTGCAATTCCATATTCTGTAACAACTATATCCCTTAAATGCCTTGGAATCGTAATATGCCCATAATTAAAAAGAATATTTGAACTGACTTTTGCATCTTTTGTCCTTGTACTTTTTATCATTATAATACTCCGCCCGTCTTCTAAAGCATGGGCCATTAAACCAAAATTATATTGGCCTCCTCATCCGCTGACAACAATCCCGTTATCTAAACCATCTGATACAACTGCTCCACTAAGCGTTAATTTCATACCTGTATTTATAAATCTTGCATCTTTTCTTTGAACTCTCTTTAACTCTTCACTACCATACAGATGATTTACATACTCAACCCCTGTCATATTAATAAGCCGGCTCTCATCTTCACTCAAATTTCTTAAATCTTCATAAAAATCACCAGAACCTATAAAAAAAGAACCGTGCAATATCATACCATGCTTTAAATGGCTTGCCAGGCAGCTATCTGCAACTTTTGAAATATTATCTTCTTTTGTAAAATCTGCCTGAATAGTTTTTAATCCATCTATTATATATCCATCTTCAAACTTTAACTCATCTTTAAAAATTCCATATTTTTGCAATAAATCAAAATCTTTATCTAAAAGTTTTTTGCTTATTAATCCATTATCAACCATTGCAAAAAAAGATGCCGGTGTTATTTTTTCACTTATTTTATCTTCATTTAACAGTTTCTGAATACTATAATTATCATATACCCTTCGTTTTATAATCCCCCGCTTATAAAGATGCAAAAATCCTTCAACAAACATCTCTGTATTTCCATACAACCCTTTATCGAAACTATCTAAACCACCTATGCTATTAATTAATGTTCCATACTCTTCATTTACATTAAACCCATTTAATACAGACATGTAAACATCGTTTTTTTCATGTCTTTGTATTAAGTTATAAACAAGAGCATCGCCTAATGCCCCAATTCCTATCTGCAGCGTCCCCCCATCTTTAATTAATGTACCAGCATAAAAACCAATAATATAATCTGCAGTTGAAACAGGCAGCCTTGGAGGTCCAAACAATTTAAAATTATATTCAGGGTTGTCTAATATAAAATCAAAATTATTTTGCTCAACCACAGCATCTCCATACATAAAAGGAAGATTATCATTTACCTGACCTACAATAGCTATTTTGCGCCCTTTTTTCTCTTCCTGTCTCATACATCTTCCAAGCTCAAGGGTAGTATCTGCATTACAACTTGCACTATATAATATTTTGTTTCCAAAATTTTTTTTCGCAATAAGCTGACCTGCTACATTTATTCCAGCATTAATAATATCTCTACATACATGAGTATAGTTTGAACTTATATAATTCTGCTGTACATGGGGTTGCTTTAAAAAACTCCCTGCTTTCGTATAAAACTCAATAATTGTTACATTAGCTGGAAGTCTGTTTTTTCTTAAATCTATTAAATACTCTAATTCAGGAAAATCTCCAAAAATCCGTTTTAAAATAGGCCCCATAAGCCTGTTCTCAATTTCGCTTTTCGGAATTGGCTTTTCAAGGGTAAGAGCAGATAATATTTGCAAATCAAGATCAGGATTGTTTTTTACTTTTTTATACAACTCATTTACAAAATGATTAGGTTTTCCCAAACCAAGCGGAATACCTAAAACTATCTTGTTACCTACTTTACTGACTACATCATCAACACACTTTTGGGAATTTTCATAAAGTACTTTACTCTTACTGTTCATTATAATAAATACTCCAAATAATTTGATAAAAAAGCAGTTTATTACTTTTTTACAATATCGTCAATATTTTTTGTTTTTCTCAAAAAATACTTGACACATATTGATTACTATTGTTTTTTTATATAATCTTTTTGATATATTATCTCAAATTTTCAGATATATTTATTTCATTATATTTTTTTCATTATAAGTCAATAAGGAGACTATTTAATGCAGGAAAAAGATACATATTTAAAAAATATTAAAGAATCCAAACAAAAATGGAAAGAATCAATTGTAGAAAAAAGCAAACAACGCCTCGGTACACAGGATGATCCCATTATGTATACCCCTGCAGATTTAGAAGATTTTGATTTTGCCAAAGATGTAGGATTTCCAGGAGAATTCCCATTTACAGCAGGAAGAGTAGCTATTCCACTTGTTCCGCTTATGTGGGGAAAAGGAAAAATAAATGGCGCAGGAAAAATGATAAAAGGAGCTTTTGGCTATTCAGGCTGTGGTACTGCTAAGGATTTAAGAGACTTTTATATGGACAAAGGTGCTCATCTCGCTGCAAGAGGCCCAAATATAGCCTTTGATCTGCCTACCCAGTGCGGTCTTGACTCAGACCATCCTCAATCTGAAGGCGAAGTTGGCAAGGTAGGTCTTGCCATTGATTCCCTGAAAGATTTTGAGACTCTTTATGAGGTTTTTACAGGTCCCAAAGAGATAGATAAAATTGCATCTAACTGGACAATAAACGGCACCACCAATATTGTTCTCGCCATGTATGCAGCCCTTGCAGAAAAAAGAGGAATCCCTGTGTCATCTTTGCGGGGTACTCCGCAAAATGATATTTTAAAAGAATTTGTAGCAAGGGGTACCCAGGTATTTCCTGTTAAACCATCCATGAGAATGACAAGAGATACAATAACATATTGTACTGAACATATGCCAAAAATGAACACCATCAGTATCTCAGGGTTTCATATGAAAGAGGCTGGTGCCACAAGAATACAGGCAATAGCTTTTACCATGGCAAATGGGCTTGCTTATTTGCAAAGTGGTGTTGATGCTGGACTTGATATAGACAAGTTCATCGGCAAAACAACTTTTCTAAGCTTTGGCGGAGGCATGAAGGTTCTAAAGGAACTTGCATCAAGAAGAGCTGCAAGAAAAGTCTGGGCAATTCTCATGCGTGATAAAATGGGCGTAAAAAATCCAAAATTCTGGATATACAAAGAGAGTGGCGGTGCCCTTGCAGGATACTGGACTTCTACAAAACAGCGTCCTCTAAACAACTGGTTCAGGGTTGGAATCGGAGCTGCTTTTTCAGCTCTTATTGGCGACCCTCCTGTCCTGCAGCC
Organism: Desulfobacterales bacterium; assembly: GCA_030149595.1. Taxonomy (GTDB): domain Bacteria; phylum Desulfobacterota; class Desulfobacteria; order Desulfobacterales; family DAOWNP01; genus DAOWNP01. The sequence continues at coordinate 702 of JASFBI010000079.1, read as the reverse complement.
CCCTTTTGATGAACCATTAGGATTAGGGCACAGCAAGGAAGCACAACAACTCGGTGCTGATGCTTCAAGAATCTTAGTGGAAGAGTGTGAACTATGTGAGGTTCAGGATGTTTTTGCAGGATCTTATTATATTGAATCATTAACAAAACAGTATGTTAAAGAGATTTTTGAACAATTAGATGCAATTGATGAACTCGGAGGCCCTATAAAAGCTGTGGAAAGCGGCTGGATGAAAAGTGAAATTGCAAAATCTGCTGCTGAATATGAAAAGAAAATGGCAACAGGAGAGGAAATTAGGGTTGGAATAAACAAATATACAGAAGAGGATGAAATTGAGATTATTCCAAAACTCACTCCCATGTATGCAAGCATAGATAGAGAAGCTGCAGAGAAAAAACAGCTTGCAAATCTTAAAAAACTTAAAGAGGAGAGAGATAATACAAAGGTTAAAGCATCCCTTGAAAAAATCGAAAATGCAGCAGCCGATGAAAAAGCAAATCTTATTCCGTTTTTTATAGATGCTGTTAAAGAATATACAACAATGGGAGAGATCTGCGGAACATTAAAAAATGTATTTGGTTCTGCTTTATAAAATACTTTTATAATTTTATTTTTGCATATATGAATCACTCTCTAAAATAGAGTCCGCCTGTCGATAAAAAGCAGCCGGACTCTATTTTAGAATCAGTTTATCTGCAATCA
>JASFBI010000078.1 GCA_030149595.1 Desulfobacterales bacterium | reverse complement strand
TTTTAACAGATTGTGAAATTAGAAATCAAACAGCTAAGGCATCTATGATAAATGATGCAGATAGTATTATTGCAGATTTTATGAAAAGAGAGTTTGATAAATTTATTGCATGCAATTTAAAAACACACAAGCAAAAAATATATAGTCTTCGCTGTGCGTATCTTGCTGAAAAAATTAAGGCAAAAGGTTACTTTGTAGATGTAGAAACAGAAAAATATTTTATGCCGGCCTCTCCTGAGAACATTAAAAATCTGCTTCTTTTGACCATTTCAAAAAACGGGGGGAAAGTAAAATATAATCCTCCTTTTAGATTACCTGAATCAGGCATATTCCATCCAGATGCGCCTGGAGCTTTCTCCACATACGACGAGTTTATAAAATGGTACCAAAAAAGAGGTAATTTCCATAAAAATGGTTTTTGGGTCGGAATTTTAACTTTTTCCTCTTCAGCCTCTACATCTGCTTTAAAAGATAGCGGGAAAATAGAGAAACACCTTATTTATGCCCTTGAAAAAGAAGGAATAAATGTTTTACCTGTGTTTGGAAGACCACCCTATCAAAAAGCGTTAAAAAAATATTTTCTTGATAAAAATGGAAACAAAAGGGTTGATTCCATTTGCGGATTTTCTTTTAGATTTTTGCGTGGCTTTCCTGAAGAAACAGGACAGATCCTGTCTAAAATAAATGCTCCTGTTTTTATTCCTCTTGAGGCTCATGCACTTACTATTAAACAGTGGAGAAAATCATCTTCTGGTATTTCTCCACTGCTTACTACCTGGCAGGTATGTATTCCTGAAGAAAATGGTGCAATTGAACCAACCGTACTTGGAGGAAAAACAGCAGCCCGTTTAAAGGGAATGAGTCATGTGATTTATGATACAATACCCATGCAGGAAAATATTGATTTTTTTATAAAAAGAGTAAAGGCATTTTATAAACTAAAAATAACTCCTAACAGAGAAAAGAAGATTGCTGTTTTATATTGGAACCACCCTCCAGGAAAACAAAATATTGGTGCAAGCTACATGAACTGCTTTCGGTCAATTGCCACAATTATAAGTGCTATGCGAAAAGAAGGTTATGGTATTAACGGACAAGCTCCTTCAGAAAATGATATAAAAAAACGCATCATGCTAAGCGGGCGAAATGTTGGTTCATGGGCTCCTGGCGAACTTAATCAAATGATTTCAGATGGAGGTGTTGTGCAAATACCTGTATCTGAATATCGTAAATGGTTTGCAGATCTTCCTGCCGGCTTCAAGGAATCCGTGATTGAGCAGTGGGGTCAGCCTGAAAAATCAGATATTATGATAAAAAATTCCAATATTATTATTCCGATAGTTAATCTTGGAAATATAATTCTCCTGCCTCAGCCATCAAGAGGTTTGGGCGAAGATCCTGAGAAATTGTACCATGATCCTAAAATATACCCTCATCACCAGTATATTGCCTTTTACCTTTGGCTAAAGAAAAAATTTCATGCAGATGCCATAATAAGTCTTGGAAAACACGGAACCCATGAATGGCTGCCAGGCAAACAGATCGGGCTTTCTCTTTCCTGTTCTCCAGAAGTACTTATTCAGGATATACCCAATATTTATCCGTATATTGTAGATAATATTGGTGAAGGAATTCAGGCAAAAAGAAGAGGACGCGGAGTAATTATTGATCATCTTATTCCTGCCTTGAAAAAAGGAGGAGTGTATATGGAATATCGTGAACTGACAGCCATGATAGATGCATACCATAATGCACAGGTAACAGATATGCAGCTTGCAGAAGAGAAAAAGAAAACTGTTCTGAAATTAATTTTAAAACTGGGTCTGAATAAGGATCTTGGATTAGAAGAGTTAAATGATAAAGCCATTGAAAAGGTTGAACATTATATTCTGGAGATGCAGGAGAGTTTGATTCCATACGGGCATCATACCTTTGGTATTTCTCCTGATAAAGAGGCTCTTTTAGATCTCACTGATGTAATTTGTGCAAAACGTCCTGAAATTAAAACAGAAGTGATGAGAGCAAAACTTCAGGTCTGCGGCAGAAACGAAATCACTTCTCTGCTTAAAGCTTTGAATGGAGGGTATATCTCCCCTGGTGAAGGCAATGATCCTGTACGAAACCCGGATGCAGTACCTACCGGTAAAAATTTTTACGGTTTTAATATCGATAAAGTACCTTCAAAAGAAGCATTTACCATAGGAAAGAAGCTGGCTGATAAAATGGTGCAGGATTACCTGAAAAAGCACGGTACCTATCCTGATAAACTGGGAATTATTCTTTGGAGTACAGAAACTCAAAGGAATGAGGGTGTATCTGTAGCAGCAGTATTGAGTCTTCTTGGGATTATGCCTGTTTGGGACAAAAAAGATAAGGTGGTTGACATAAAACCAATTCCAGGAAACGTTCTTAAACGCCCCAGAATTGATGTTCTTATTCAGGCATCAGGTCTTTTTCGTGATAGTTTTTCAAAGGTTATTACACTTATGGACAGAGCTGTACAAATGGCAGGATCATTAAAAGACGTTGAGAATTTTATAGCTGTTAATAACAGAAAAATAGAGCTTGCACTTCTTGAAAAAGGGTATTTAAAAGATGATGCAAAAAAACTGAGCAGGCTTAGAGTGTTTGGACCTATGCCCGGAGCTTATTCCAGTGCAATTCAGGAGCTGATACCCAATAGTTCTGTATGGGAAACTCAACAGGAGATAGCAGATGTTTTTATTCACCACAGCTCTTTTGCCTATGGAGAAAAAGTATGGGGTAAACCTTTAAAAAGTGCATATAAAAATAACCTGAAAGATGTAAAAATCACCATGCATACCAGGTCATCCAATCTTTACAATATGCTTGATAATGATGACATGTTTGCTTTTTTGGGTGGATTATCTCTTGCAGTTAAAAGTCAGGCAGGAGCATATCCTGATGTACAGGTTGCCAATATACAGGATAAAAAAAGTATGAATCTCGAAGAGTTGTCAAAGTCAATTGGCAGGGCACTAAGAACCCGCTATCTCAATCCAAAATGGATTGAGGGTATGAAAAAAGAGAACTATTCAGGGGCAAGAGCAATGGATGAATTTGTAGAACATCTATGGGGATTTCAGGTGACAACTCCCTTTGCAGTTGATGGTGCTTATTGGGAACAGATCCACGACGTGTACATTAAAGACAAATATGATCTTGATATGAAAGAGTTTTTTGATCAGAACAATCCCTGGGCAGTACAATCTATTGCAGCGAGAATGCTGGAGGCTGATCGTAAAAAATACTGGCAGGCTCCGGAAGATATGAAAAAAAGCCTTGCTTTGAACTATGCTGTAAATGTAATTGAAAAAGGAGTTGCCTGCTGTGAGCATACCTGTAATAATCCCATGCTTCAGGAGTTTGTAACCAGTATTATCTCTTTGAATGGTTTGCTGTCGCCGCGTCAATTGAATCAGTTTAAAATGATAATAGCAAAGGCTGTTGGTAAAACCCAAAAAGAAAATCAAGCAGAAAATACAAAAAACAGGGAAAATTTAATTAGTACCATCAAAGAAATCCAGAAGGATGAGAGTATAAATGCTAAAACAGAAGGAAAATCAATAGAAGGTTTTGAACTGATTGATGAGAAAAAAAAGGAAACATCAGTGACTGCTGCAGGTTCATCGTGGGTTGTAATGGTAATCGTTTGTGGTATTCTTGTGTTGCTTTTTACAGGGTGGAAAAAAAAGAGAATATAGAAAAAAGGATGGATTATGGGAATAGTAAAGCAAAAAAAGCATATTTTTTTTGGGATAATATTGTGTGCAGCCATCTTTTTTTTATGTGGATTGCCGGGAACAGTTTTTGCTCAACAAGGTATACCGGCAGACAGCAAACCCTTCGCAGATTCTATCCCTGATAATTCAAAGCAGAGCAAACAAGTCAAAAAAAATGAAGTGCATATGCTTGATGAGATTGTTGTTACTGCTGGAAAATTGGAAGAGTATATAAAAAACCATCCCCAAAGTATTGTGAGCCTTGATCAGAAAGAGATTATTCAGAGAAATTTTCTTCATGCAACTGAAGCCTTAAATTCAATGTCAGGTGTGGATGTGCGTCAGGGAAACAGCGGGTCTGGTGTTCGGATTTCTATCCGTGGCAGCGGCGGGTCAGGAAGTGTATTGGTTTTGGTTGACGGGCGGCCTGTTAACTCTGGTCAGTATGGTTCGGTTGATCTTGAGACAATCCCCATAGATATTATTTCGAAAATAACAGTATTTAAACCTCCTGTACCTGTTTGGCTTGGGCCGGGCAGTAGTTCCGGGGCTGTCAGTATTATCACAAAAAATTTTGATTCATATGGGTCAAAAAAAGCAGGTTCAGCAAAAAAGAGTGGCCGCCTGAAGCTTGGAACCGGATCCTTTGGAGTTGCCAATTTTAGTTGTTCATACTCTATGCCGCATGAAAAAGGAAGTACAATGATAACAGCAGGAGCCACCCATACAGATGGCAAGCGTACCAACAGTGATAAAGACAGGCTCTTTTTAAGTGTAAACTGGAATAAAAAAAACAGTAATAATACCCAATATAAAATAGGAGGACGTTATTATCATGCAGAACATGGATGTTCAGGACCGCTTTATAACCTGACACCGGATTCAAGGCAAAAATATGACAAAGGTTCCGTTGATTTTAGTATAAAGGGTTTTACAGGGAAGACAGGTGAATTTTCATTAAAATCCTATGCAGATATAAAGGATATAGAAGATTATTCACAAAATGGCGATAAATCAATGCTTGAAGTATATAAAACTGGGATAAACAGTGAACATACATGGGCTGAAGACAGCGGGTTGTGGGCATTTAGATTTGGAGGAACGCTTGAGCAGGATCATGTTGACCATACAAGCACCGGAGATATTGACAGTACAGGTAAGCACAAAAGAGATAAAATGTCTCTTCATATCCAATATGACAGGCTTTTGGGTGATTTTTCAACAAGTTTAGGTATAAGGGGGGATCATACATCAGATTTTGATTATTCACCGGCAGGTAATTTTGGAGTAAGCTGTGGTATTGGAAATAAAATTGTAATAAAAACTAATGCCGGGTATACAGAAAATATTCCTTCATTTGGGAAGCTGTACCAGCCCAGCCACGGTTCTATTAATCAGGTAAGAGGAAATCCAGACCTGTTAGAAGAAAAAATCTTCTCCTGTGATTTTGGTTTTGAATATAAATACACAAAAGATGCTGTTTTAAATACTGCACTGTTTAGAACCGAAACAAAAGATTTGATCGTATATGAAAGAGGTATAGACCTGGTTTCCATGCCAAGAAATATAGAAAAAGGGAAAAAACAGGGAGTGGAAGTCTCTTTTAAATATAATTATAAAGCACAGCTTTTTGCTGATTTTAATTATATCTGGCAGGAAACAGAAAACACAGCCACTTGCGGCGACCTTTCTTATTCTCCTGCACATAAAGGAAAATTATCCTTAAAATATGTTCTGCCTGCAAAAACAAGATTTATAACAATAGTAAGAGCTGTCAGCAGTCAATATACTGATATAGAAAATTCAAAAGAGGAACAGCTGGCTTCATATACAACTGTTGATTTCAAGATTATTCAGCCTGTCCGGATAAAAACTTTAAAATCTGAATTATACATCCATTTTATTAATCTGTTTGATACATATTATGAATCCCATTATGGTTATCCTGATGATGGGTTCAGATTTATTTCGGGAGTTAATATAAATTTTTAATGCAGATTGTTTATATCTTGTAAAAAATAAATAGTGGGTGACAGGTTGTTACAGAATAATCACGAACCCGACGTATGGCTCTGGAATAAGCATTAATGGTTTTCTGTGCCTTTCCTTGAAGTTTGAGTGATCTTTCGTGACGTTCATACGGTTTGTTAAATCGGTTTGCTTTTGCTTGATCTATGGTATACTCTTTTTTAAAAAGTGTCCGGAATTGGACAACTGTAGATTATACACTATTTTTGGTTTTTTTGCCACATAACGGCTTCGTTCAACAAACGGGTCCAGTGGACTTCCTGTTAAATAGCCGTTGGTGATAATTCAAACATTCAAAGGTGTAACAAAGTCATCAGGGGTGCCAACTATCCACTGGAATGATGAACACGGGGAGGCGGATGATATTTATCTTGATAATCATTCATATAAATGAGGTATAAAATGATTATAACCAAACGAAAACCCGTCAGTGTCGGTGAAATGATTAATGAAGAATTTATTGTACCTTTGGGAATTACTCAGGGGCAACTATCTTCTGCAATGGGCGTCAGTCGTAGAACTGTAAATGAACTTTGCACTGGTAAGAGATCTATAACCGTTGATACGGCTTTAATGTTAGCTAAAGTATTCGGAAATACAGCGAATTTTTGGCTTAATTTACAGCAACGAAATGATATATGGGCTGCACTGCATTCCCAGAAGCGAATGGAAAAAATTGAGCGTGTTAGACCAATTCGTGAAGCAATTGCTTAGAAGTTCATCGGCCGTTTCTATCATTAAATCAATATATTAAAAATAAATTTAACCCTCGGAATACACTATAGTATTTTGAGGATTAAAATTTTATATAACATACATGGCAGACTTATCTGCCACAACAAAAATAGAAACTCTCATGATTACGGTTTGTTGGACGGAGTTTCATATAAACGCAGAGACTGATGGGAAAAACAGTTTTCGTTCGGGTAAAATTTATAACAGAGCCTGTTTGTTCTTTAATTGATTAAGTTGTTTTTGAAGTGCATCGTATTGATCTTCATATTCAATAAGATCCATCATAACAGGTGGTTTGACTGAGTGTGCCGGCAGGCGCGTTTTAGTCTCTTTGATCAGAATCTCAAGAGCAGCCATTTTCTTTTTTATATCATCTATTCTATTTTGCATTTTCAATATTTTTCTTTCTGCCTATTTTGGAATATACGGGCAAAATCCTTTTTTTGGACTAACTATAACAGGGTGGTTACGACAAACCTCAGGACGGTTTTTGTATTCCATGCATCTTCTGTTATTATCAAGAAAGATGCAGTCGGAACTTTTTTTTTTCCCAAAAATAAATTTTCCGTTTTTTGAATTATAGCGTTTTATGATTTTTAATTTTTTTAACCTTTTAATGAGATCTTTCAGACAATTTTCAATCTCCCATGCATCGGTTAGTTTTAGCCTAATCAGATCGTCATGTGTTACTTCAATAATTAACATGCAGCATCCAGCCATACAGGTATCACACATCCCTTTTTTGTACTTAGGCCATGAACTCGGTTTTTTAATATTTGTATAGTATGTCAATCTTGTATTTTTTATAGCAGACATTTAAGCAGTCCTTGTTTACAATAAAGTAAGTTTTTTATCAAAATATCTGTAAGAAATTTAGTGCCTGGCAGAGTGTTACAGAACCAAACAAAATATTTTTTATACACATTTATATGAAACTCAGTCCAACAGACCGTAATCATGAGAGTTTCAATTTTTGTTGTGGCAGATAAATCTGCCATGTATGTTATATAGCACAGTTTTGTTGTAATGACCTTGACGAAAACCGCCATTTTTTCCAATTACGGCGTTGGGCTTAAATTTTAATCCTCAA